>RFXV01000125.1 GCA_009921445.1 Flavobacteriia bacterium | reverse complement strand
TTCGGACTGAAGGCGTCGGGCATGAAAAAATCACAGGCACAACCCGAATTGAATACTTCCACCTCCTCTTCCCGTTCGCATCCGTTCGGGTACTGCACAGTAAGGCGATATACCCCGGCATTTCGCACCACAATGGACCGCTTGCTCTCCCCTGTGTTCCACTGGAATCCGCAAGACGCACAATCGGGACCGGACACAATGACCTCCTCCCCTTCGCAGATATAGCGTGGAGGACCCAGAGAAAAGGCTTCGTTGGCCAGTTCACCGATCTCGATGCTGTCCCGCAAGATGGAAGAACCACAACCCAGATCGACCTCCACCCAATAGGTACCCGGTTGTTCTACATAGATGCTGGGATCGGTGGAGCCAGTGGACCAGCTGTAGTCGGCTTCGAAATAACCATTCACATTGGCCAGACGCAGGCTGTCTCCCGCACAGAGCGCCGTGTCCTGCCCCAGATCGAACACTGCTACGGGAATGCATTGGGTTTGAATGCTCAGGTTGGGGTTGAGCACATTGGCGATGTAGGATACAGCGTTGAAGGTAGCAGGAGCCACTGATACGGCCAAGGCGTTGTCCGTCGCTGAATAGGCTGTAGAATTCCATCCCTGAGTGACGCGTCTGCAGCTCGCATTCAGATCCTGATCGGTGATCCCGGAAAAGCTTTTTGAAGGAAAGTCCGTGATGGCCCCGGCGAAGGCGAGCTTCCCGTTGTTCATCATACAAAGACCTCGACCCGTGCCAAAAAGACCATCCAAGCTCAGCCGCCGTTCGATCTGCAGACTGTCGCCCCCCAGCCGAAGAAAGGTGGCTGAAGACTGTCCCAGACCGACATCCTGGGTAAGCGCAAGGCCAACCGAGGAATTGCCGATGGATGATGGGCGACCAATACCTACCTGCGCATTGAAACGGACCGAATGGGTCAGTTGCCCTGTGAGATCCACCTTGTTTCCGACCAAGAAGTTGCTTCCGCCCAGTCGATTGAAAAAGGCATAGCCGTCTTGAAGCGCGATCGGCCGACTGAAATCTGAAGTTGAATTGGGAATGACATATTCACGCGCCCACTGCACAAACCCCAGTTCATTTACCTTGACCAGGCGGTTGCCCGTGCGAAACAGCAGACCTGAATCAGCAGTGGTGATGCATCGACCCCAAATTCCGCCCAAATTGTAGGTCTTGGCCTGAACGACGGCTCCCTGTGCATCCAGCCAAAGCAACAGGTTTCGGGTATCATTGGTGTTGAGGCTCTCTATATTGGCATAGTAGCAGAGTCGATCTGAAGAGATCTCCACCAGACTGTAGGGAAACTGCCGCTGATCGAAATTGGCATCTTGGTATTGGTTCACCCATAGCAGATTGCCCGAACTGTCCAGGCGAGCGATGATCGCATCCCTTCGAATGTTCGCACTGGCTGCCAGCAGACCAAAGTCACCATTGGACAGGGCAATAAGATCCACGAGTTCCGGATTGCCAGGCAGATCGATCTCCCGAGCAAAGAGTTCGTTCCCACAGACGTCGTATCGCACCATATAGCCCTGATCAAGGGTGAAGAGCACGTGGCCAGAAGGTCCGGCAGGAACGACGACTCCCAGAGATCCAAAAATGGCATTGTCCACCGTATTGATGTAGGTGCGTTGTGCACCCAGAACGAGGGTGTAGAGTATGGCCACGAAAAAGAGGCGAAAACGCATAGAACGAAATAACACGAATACTGCCAATGATGTTGAATTTTAGATAATGGATAAAGTGAATAGATTTTCTTTACGGAATGATGCGAAGGTTGTTTGTTCTTCTGTACACTCTGCACGGCCTTTTTGCCGCAGCCCAATCATTGACCAATGCAACCAACCTGAACATCACCAAGACCTGGTGGCAAGTGCCCAATGGGTACACCTACACGGTGGCAGTGCGTGTTCCTCAGGGCACCCCGCCGAACACGGGTTTTCCGGTCTGCATCCTCCTGCATGGGAACGGCGGAAACCCGCAGCAGATGATCGGGCAATTCAAAGATCTCTTGAGTTGCCATGTACTGGTCGCTCCACTGGGATATATGAACAGCTGGAACATCTGCTCGGAAAACAGCGATGGGCCGGATGTGGAAATGCTCGGCGACCTGATCCATTCGTTGAAGAATTTCTCAAACATAGACACAGCCAAGATCCGATTGCTCGGGATCTCCAATGGCGGGGCATTGGTGAACCGGATGTACATTGAAAATAGCGACCCGGCCATAGACCGAATGTGTGCGGTCGTCTCACAACTGCATGACAACCAATTCCGATCGGTAAGTTTTTTTCAACCCCAAGGAAATTCAACTGACCCTTCTCAGAATCATTGCGGCTATGATCTGACCGTTCAGCCCAGCACAGGAAGGCGGTACTTGAGCATCTGCAATACCAACGACTTCGTGATTCCCTATTTGGGTGGACCGGCCGTTGGATTGAATTTTCTGGATGCGGAATATGCTGCCTTCGTATTGGCCCAGGATCGGGGCTATATCGGCAGCCAGCTGAGCAATGGGGTCGCTTTTGGAACGCCGTCTGTTTCTGAATTCTCCTATCTCTCAGGAAAGATCGTGCACTTGAAAGGAGATGCCGGACATGGGGTCAATGCCACTCAACTGAGCTACATCAGGGATTTTTTCTCCGACTGCCTGCCTGATATTTCAATAGAAACCGAGGCCTCATCGACTTTACGCGCCAGACCCAACCCTGTGCAGAATAAGGTGCACATCGAAGGCCTGCCAGAGCAAAACACTCCGTACCAATTGATCGACAAAAACGGCAAACCGCTCAGGCAGGGAACGACCGCAGGCAAGGAGTTCATTCTCGACTTGTCCGAACTGCCAGCTGGCAGTTATTTATTCCAGGCAGCGGATAAGCAGCTCCGCATTATCAAGAGATAGAGTGAGAAGGTCAAGTAGCCTTGATCCACAAAAGCCGAATGCGCTCCAGGCCCTTGCCCAAAGGACGCATGTACAAACTGTCCTCGCTCAGGCGGAATGCCCTTCGACTGTCTCGGTTCCACTCCGTCGGGTTGGAATGCATAATGGAACGGTGCAGTAAAACGCTATCGTTTTCTATGCGGTAGCTTCCTGTATAGCTGTAAAAATTCGCCAGATGCTTCAAAAGGCCTGTTGGTTGCAGGCTATCGAAGTTGCTGAAGGAACCCGCTGGATCCGGGTAGTTATCTGGTGTCAGGTGCAGACTCATAAAACCCGAGGGGTGATACAGGAGCGAACCCGTCATTCCGTCCATATAAGGCTGAGCAATGCCCAAGCTGTCCAAAACAATCATGTAGGCCAGCGTCCACCGGCCTGAAAGCTGCTCTTCTGGCGTTGTGGAAGCTTCTTCGGGTTCAGCGCAGGCTGTAAGAAGGCCCACCGCCACCAACCAGCGCCAGATCTTTACCAAGCGAAGAGCGGTTTGTCGCTCATCCATTCGGCCACCTCTGTTTCCATACGCTCGAGGGCCGCTTCGTCTTCCCATTGCTGGAGCGCTTGGTCGATCATGTCGGCCACACGAACAAAATCGGCTTCCTTCAAGCCCCTGGTGGTCAGGGCTGCAGTACCCAATCGAATACCAGAGGTCACAAAGGGTGACTTGTCGTCAAAGGGCACCATGTTCTTGTTGATGGTGAAACCGGCCTTGCCCAGTGATTCTTCGGCTGCCTTACCGGTCACGCCCTTGTTGCGCAGATCGATCAGCATCAAATGGTTGTCTGTGCCGCCCGAGATCAGGTGGTAGTCCCGCTCAACGAAAGCACCCGCCATGGCCTGGGCATTCTTTTGTACCTGCAGGATGTATTCCATGTAGCTGTCCTCCAGAGCCTCTCCGAAAGCCACGGCCTTGGCCGCGATCACATGCTCAAGGGGTCCTCCCTGAGTGCCCGGAAAAACAGCTCCGTCGAGCAGTGCCGACATACTCTTCACCTTTCCTTTAGGTGTTTTCAGACCAAATGGATTCTCGAAGTCCTTGCCCATCATGATGAGTCCGCCCCTGGGTCCTCTCAGGGTCTTATGGGTCGTCGTGGTGACCACATGGCAGTGCGGCAAGGGATCGTTCAGCACACCTTTGGCGATCAGTCCAGAAGGATGGCTGATGTCGGCCATGAGCAGTGCACCCACCGAATCGGCGATCGAACGGAAACGCACATAATCGATGTCTCGGGAGTAAGCGGAGGCACCACAAATGATCAGATCGGGACGCTCTTGTTCGGCCCGCTTCTCGATCTCATCGTAGTTGAGCAGCCCGGTTGATTCTTCCACTCCGTAGAACGAAGGTTGAAAGTATTTGCCCGAAAAATTCACGGGCGACCCATGGGTCAGATGGCCTCCATGGCTCAGGTCGAATCCCATGATCTTGGCTCCTGGCTTCAGCAGGGCCAAAAAGACCGCAGCATTGGCCTGTGCCCCTGAATGCGGCTGCACATTGGCGTACTCTGCACCAAAAAGCGCTTTGACGCGCTCCAGGGCCACATTCTCCATCTCATCCACGACCTCGCATCCCCCATAGTAGCGCCTTCCCGGATAACCTTCTGCATATTTATTGGTGAATACGGAGCCCATGGCATCCATCACCTGCTGACTTGTGAAATTCTCGGAAGCGATCAGCTCCAAGCCTTCTCTTTGACGCTGGTTCTCTGCTTCGATCAACTCAAAGATCTGAAGGTCTCTTTCCATGGAACAGTGGGCTTTTGGGTTTATATCTTTGGTCAAAATTAGTCCATAATGCGCTACGCAAACGACCCCCAAAGGCGTTCCTGGTTGACCGTTCCACAGGACAGCGACTTTCCGATCCAAAACCTTCCCTTTGGCATCTTTTCCACTGAAAATGAAGTGGTTTCGGCTGGAACTCGGATCGGTGATGCAGTGATCGACCTGGCCGCGTTGCATCAACTGGGCTACTTTCAGGATCTGGAGTCCGACCTTCCCGATGATGTCTTTCTGCAGAACACTTTGAATGCATTCATCGAACTGGGAAAACCGGTCACTCGTGCGCTGCGCGATCGGCTGGCTCAATTGTTCGATCTTCAAGAACCGGCCCTCAGAGACAACGAGGCGCACAGAAAAGAAGTCCTGCATGCTGTGGAGGACGTACAGATGCTCTTGCCGGTCTTTGTGCAGGACTACACAGATTTTTACAGCAGCCGGGAAC
>RFXV01000124.1 GCA_009921445.1 Flavobacteriia bacterium | reverse complement strand
AAGGACCAGATGGGCCCCCAATTCGGCAAAGTAGCGACTCATCGACTTGCCAAGACCGGTCCCTCCACCCGTGACCACCACCACACGACCTTTCAGGGTGCCTTCCGCGAGCATGGGTTTATCGTACTGCATTATTTTTCACTTTTGATCTCTGAAAATTTCTATGAACAAGCACTCGTACACTTGCGGTATCGCTCTCAGCCTTATTATTTCGGCCTGCGAAAGGTCCGATCAAAATACTCCAAATTATATGGAAGTTCCAGTAGCAGAAAAAAAGATCGAACGCCTCGTCGCGCATGGGGAAACAAGACTCGACCCTTATTTCTGGATGAATCAGAGGGAAGATCAAAAGGTGATCGACCATCTCAACAAGGAGAACGCCTACCGCGAACAGATCATGAGTGGCACCGTCGCTCTCCAAGAAACGCTCTTTGAAGAGATCAAGGGCCGGATCAAAGAAGACGACCGATCAGTTCCTTACCGCTTGGACGGATACTACTATTATTCGCGTTTCGAGACCGGACAGGAACACCCCATGTATTGCCGGAAAGAAGGGAGCATGGAAGCCGAAGAGGAGGTCATGCTCAACGTGAATGAACTGGCAACGGAGCATTCGTACTACGATGTGGGAGGACTGAAGGTTCGACCGGATAAAAAAATGATCGCCTTCAGCGAAGACACCCTGAGCCGCAGGATCTACACCATCCGTTTCAAAGACCTGGAGACCGGGGAGATCCTGGAAGAACGCATACCGAACACATCCGGGAATTTTGTCTGGGCCAATGACAACCAAACCGGATTCTACAGTGTAAAGGATGCCTCGCTGCGGTCCTACAAGATCTTCCGGCACCGCCTGGGCACTGATGCATCCGAAGATGTGGAAGTGTTCCACGAGGCCGATGAGACCTTCTCCACTTTTGTCTACCGATCCAAGAGCAAGAAATACATCATCATCGGATCGGGAAGTACCTTGAGCGACGAATACCGGATCCTTCCAGCAGATCAGCCCTTTGAAGAATTCCAAATATTCCAGAAAAGGGAGCGTGGGCTGGAATATCAGATCGCCCATTTTGAAGACCGATGGTTCGTTCGGACCAACTGGGACGGCGCTACGAACTTCCGCCTGATGAGTTGCAGTGAAGGCGCCACGGAAAAAGAACATTGGACCGAAACCATACCGCATCGTGCGGACGTTTATTTGGAGTCCTTCGAGTTGTTTCGGGACCAGCTGGTGCTTGATGAGCGAAGCAATGGCCTGACCCGCATCCGCATCATTCCCTGGGAAGGAGAAGAACACTACCTCGACTTTGGGGAAGAAGCCTATTCGGCGGGGATCGGGAACAATCCGGAATTTGACAGTCAGACCCTCCGCTATGGATATTCTTCATTGACCACTCCTTCCAGCGTATTGGATTATGATATGGTCCGCAGGGAGAAGACTCTTTTGAAAGAATATGAGATCGTGGGCGGATACGATAAATCTGAATATCAGACCCAACGCATCTGGGCCGAAGCTGAAGATGGAGTGAAGGTCCCGATATCCCTGGTCTACAAGAAGGAACTCTTCAAGAAGGACGGCAGCAATCCCCTCCTTGTGTACGGCTACGGAAGCTATGGGATCACTGTGGATGCACGCTTCAGTTCCGTTCGGCTGAGTCTTTTGGACAGAGGCTATGTATACGCCATTGCGCACATCAGAGGCGGCCAATACCTTGGCAGGAACTGGTATGAGGACGGGAAATTGATGAACAAGCGCAATACGTTCACGGACTTCATCAGTTGTACCCGATACCTTCAAGAAGAGGGTTATGGCCAACCTGAGAACACCTTTGCCTATGGAGGCAGTGCGGGCGGGCTGCTCATGGGTGCAGTGGTGAACATGGCGCCAGAACTTTATCGTGGAGTGATCGCTGCGGTACCCTTCGTGGATGTGCTGACCACCATGCTCGATGAAACCATCCCTCTGACCACGGGGGAATACGACGAATGGGGCAATCCGAATGACTCAGCCGCTTACGCCTATATGAGCACCTACAGTCCGTACGACAATGTTCGGGAGCAGCACTATCCTGCCATGCTCGTGACCACGGGATTACACGACAGCCAGGTCCAGTATTGGGAGCCGGCCAAATGGGTGGCCCGACTGCGGGAAATGAAACGCGACAGCAATCCGCTCTTGCTGTATTGCAATATGGAAACCGGTCATTCCGGGGCCAGCGGTCGCTTCGAATCGCTGAGAGAAACAGCTATGGAATATGCCTTCCTGCTGGACCTTGCCGGGATCGGCGAATGAGTTTGCTGAGTTCCTGACCACTTCGTTCGCCCGCGCCTCTGTGCGCATTGATAAAGGCTTTACAAGCCGCAGAGGCTTTTCCTCTTGAGGTCTTATCGCTCAGGAGCGCATTCATTTGTCTTCTCAGTTCCGATGTGCTCCGTACTTCCCAGGCTCCACCCATTTCGATCAGCATTCTGGCTTCTGGAAAACGCTGATGCCTGGGCCCAAAAAAGACCGGACAGCCATGGGCAGCCGGTTCTTGTATGGAGTGGATGCCCGTTGTGAATCCACCACCGACAAAGGCGAGGTCGGCCAATGCGTAACAACTGGCCAACACGCCGATGGTATCGAGTACAAACACCCGGCGGGTACCCAGGTCCGCATCTTTTTTCAGTTGGCTAAAGCGCAAGGGGTCGTGCGCTTCCAACCGCTGCATCAGTCGATCGACATGGGAGGCGCCCACCTCATGCGGAGCGATGAGAAAGCATATATCGGGGAGATCACCGATGATCGGAAGCAGCAGATCCTCGTCTGGGATCCAGGGAGAACCCATGACCACGAGTTTGCGCCCCCCTTTGAACTGCTCCAGCCAAGGAAGCTGCGCCGGAGCTTCAGCAAGTTGAGCCACCCGATCCACCCGACCATCCCCTGTACAGATGCAATGCTCCACATTGTGCTGCCGCAAAACTTCACAGGATCGCTCATCGTGGGTCAGAAACAGATCGATCGAGCTTAACACTTTTAAAGCCGAAGAAGCCCAGGGACGAAACCACCACATTTCCTCTCTGAAGAATCCGGATACGACGGCAACGGCTACAGCCCGCTTATTGAGTTGACGGATCAGCTGGAGCCAAAAATCATAGCGTACGAAGACAAAGAGACCGGGCTGCATGATATCGACAAAGGCAGCGGTCTTCCGATGGGTGTCCAGCGGCAGGTAGACACAGCCGTCCGCCTCACCGGACCGATACTGCTGCATTCCTGATGGGGAAAAGAAACTGATGAGGATCTTCCACTCCGGATGCTGGGTTCGCCAATAGGCCACAAGGCTTTTGCACTGCTCATATTCGCCCAGTGAAGCCGCATGCAGGATCAACAAGGAGCCCGGATGGGCGGACCGCCATTCTTTCCATCTCTCCTCTTCCTTCTTCCTTCCCTGCAGCCAAGCACGTGCCTTCGGCGACCGGATGGACGCCAGCCCAATGGCCCATCCATACATTCGGATCCCCAATGTATAGAGGCCCATCATTGGTAGTAGTAGGTCTCTGATCCCTTGCTGTAGATCGGCAAGAACCAAATGAACCGAAAACCGTACAAAAGATCGAGTCGGCTGCCTTCTTCAGAAAGTCCGGTATCGTATTGATGGCCCCGGTAATTCTCCGTAAAGGCCTGTAAAAGATCCAAACCCAGCATGAAATTCACTCTTCGGTCGTTCCCCGAATGCATATAACCAATGAATTGACGAAACATCAAACCGCCCCGCAGCCGGTCATAACCTTTTTGATATTCATCCAGGATCTGAGGCAGGTCCTGACCTGCATTCTCAAAACGGATCTTGTGTTCCATATAGCCCGCGCCCAAGGTGATCATCCATCCGCTGTTTGCATTGTGTCCGAGTCCGGTAAAGACCTTTCCGAGCTGTCCTGAAAGTGTGAATCCTCGTTGATAGAGTTTGTAATCCCCATAATTCCCATTGAGGCTGAGCAACTGCCCCCTGCTTGTGCTGATGTCTGACAGGATCTGATCGGCGATCCTTATTCGGTCTCCAAAGAGATATCCCCCACCGATGCCCACGAGCCATTGTCCCTTGCTTTTGAACCAGACATCCATAGAGACTTCGGCGTTCGATCCATAAACCTGACTCAACTCACCCTGCGGCCATTGGATCGCACCTCCCACGCCTACAATGAAGGCTTGGTTCGCTGAATCCCGAACATTTATTTGAGAAAAGGCCGTGTGGCTGTACAGACCTCCTGAGAGGCACAAGACCATGCACATCCGCCTATGGAAAAGTCGCATGCAGCAAAGATATCTGAAAGTCGTTCCGCCTTGCAGTACGCTTTATCTTCGCACTCAAATACAAGGAATTATGCGCGACCTGCACATGGTCGATCTCAAGTCTCAGTACGAGCACATCAAAGAAGAAGTGGACCGTGCTGTGGGTGAAGTCATCCGAACGGCTCAATTCATCAATGGCCCGGAAGTGAAAGCCTTTCAGAGCGAGTTGGAAACCTATTTGGATGTACCCCATGTGATTCCCTGTGCGAATGGGACGGATGCGCTGCAGGTGGCCATGATGGCCCTCGATCTGCAGCCGGGAGATGAGGTGATCACGGCGAGCTTCACCTATGTGGCGACTGCAGAGGTGATCGCCCTTCTGCGGTTGAAGCCCGTTCTGGTGGACGTCGATCCTGAAACCTTTCTGATCGATCCCAAACAGGTGAAAGCAGCCATTACGGAGAAGACCCGAGCGATCGTTCCCGTGCATTTGTTCGGACAGAATGCGCCCATGGAGGAGCTGCTCGACATAGCAAGGGAACACGATCTTTTTGTGATCGAGGATACGGCTCAGGCCATTGGATCGGACTTCCGTTTTAGAGATGGAAAAACATTGAAGGCAGGAACGATTGGAGACATTGGTTGCACTTCATTCTTTCCTTCCAAGAATTTGGGATGCTATGGCGATGGAGGCGCCCTTTTCACCAGAAACGAAGCCCTTGCCCAACGCATCCGAATGATCGTGAATCATGGACAGGGGAAGCGCTACTACCACGATGAGATCGGGGTCAATAGCCGGCTGGACAGCATTCAGGCAGCTGTACTTCGCATAAAACTGAGAAGACTCGATGCCTATTCTGCAGCCCGAAAGAAAGTGGCCGAACACTACGATCAGGCCTTCGCATCCTCGCCTTATCTAAGCACACCTAAACGCGTCGAGTGGTCCGATCATGTATTCCAT
>RFXV01000123.1 GCA_009921445.1 Flavobacteriia bacterium | reverse complement strand
CATTCGGGACGTGATCGAACAAAGTCTGAAACTCAAGGGTCTGTGGGCGGTCTGAGTGCAAGCCAGAGGCTGCAGGCATTCCTGAAATTGATCCGATGGCCAAATCTGCTGATGATGGCCCTTACCTTATGGCTGATCCGCTACAGTTTTTTTCAGCCATTGGACATTCCTGTGGTGCTCGGCGATGGGCAATTTGCTCTTCTGGTCCTTTCCACCCTTTGCATTGGTGCGGCGGGTTATGTAGTGAACGATCTGTACGACCTGGAGAACGACCGGATCAACAAACCTGAGCGCATGACCATTGGGCCTGTATTTTCAGAGGAAGAGGCCTGGCGCGCCTTTGGATCTTTATTTTTAGCAGGTGGACTGATCGGACTCTATTTGGGTTGGGTCACGGGTAAATGGGGCTACGGATCCATCAATCTGATCACCGGCTTCTGGTTGTTTCTCTACGCTTCGGATTTCAAAGGGCGTCCGCTTTTGGGCAATGTGCTCATTAGTTTCTTGTCGGCTGGTGTGCTGACCTATCCGCTTTTTTTTGATGTACTTCCGCGTATGCCTTTAGCTGCCAGTGATCCGGGTCGTATCGCTCTGATGGTGTTCACAGGCTATTTCTGTTTTGCTTTTGCGCTGAGTCTGCTCCGCGAGTGGGTCAAGGATCTCGAGGATGTGGATGGCGATGAGAAACTGGGTCTGCGGACCATGCCCATTGCCTGGGGGCGCCGATTCACCTCTTTCCTGGCTTCAGTTCTGGCACTTGCCCTGGCCGCCTCATTTGGTTTCATCTCCTGGAACGCCTGGCCCGGCAACCGTATGAGTGGTCTGTACATTCTTCTTCTACTGGCCGTTCCCTGCCTTCTGATCGGATTGCGTTTGCTTGGAAAAAGAGGGCAACTGGAATACCGCCGGATGTCCCTTACATTAAAGGTCGTCATGGCCCTGGCCATCTTGTCCATACCCTTTTTTACCTACTCCAGCTTGTGAAAACCTATCGACTATTGCTTGGAAGTGGATCGCCCCGAAGGCGCGAATTGATCGAATCCCTCGGATGGTCGTTTCAAAAAGTATTCATCCATTGCGCAGAAGATCATCCGGATGCACTCCAGGGAGAGGAGATCGCCTCTTATTTGGCCAAAAAGAAATCTTTGGCTTATTCAGCGCAACTTGGTCCTGATGAGCTTTTATTGACAGCCGATACGGTGGTCTGGCACCAAGGCCTGCATTTGGCCAAGCCAGAGGACAGGCAGGAAGCCATTTCAATGCTTGGTCGCCTGAGCGGGAACATACATGAGGTCATCACTGGAGTGGCCTTACGCACAGCGGAGAACATCAAGGTCTTCTCAGAGACCACTCGGGTGCACTTTTGTCCCTTGAAGGATGAACAGATCGAGTTCTATGTAGATCATTATCGACCTTTCGATAAGGCGGGCGCCTATGGTATACAGGAGTGGATCGGCATGACGGGCATCCCAAAGATCGAGGGCTGCTACTTCAATGTCGTGGGTCTTCCCGTTCAGCGCTTGGTGACTGAGATCGATAGATCAGGTATTGGAATCGCGAAGAACGATCAGTGATCCCATCCTCATCGGATACTCATTCGATCGATCGATGTTGTCTGATAATTAGTACTTTGTCTGCCTCAAATCACACTGCATGAAAAAATTATACACCTTGGTCGCAGCCGCCTTGATGGCGCTTCCATTGCAAGCAACCCACCTTATGGGCGGAGAGATCACCGTCCAGCACATCGGTGGGAACGACTATGTGATCGCCATGCTCGCCTATCGAGACACCATTGGTGTTCCCATGGCCCCAACGGTCACGTTTGAAATATCCGATACATCCGGAGTCATCATGACCCGAACTGTTGCCTATGATTCCACCATCTCAGGGAATCTTCTCCCTCAATATCCATATGGGGTAGAGATCTATCTGGCTTTGGACACGATCCAACTCACCACGCCCGGCATGTACGAGGTGGGGTGGAGCAGTTGCTGCCGAAACCACGCGATCCAAAACTTGACCAATCCGGGAGGGGAAAGCATGTACTTCAAGACCGAGTTTGAAGTCTTCCCGACGGCAATGAATTCCACTCCTTTCTTTCTGGTGCCCGCAGCCATCTTCTTGCCGATCAACGTGCCCTGGCAGTACAATCCCTTGCCATTTGATGTGGATGGTGATTCTCTGTATTGGAGTACGGATGCGCCGCTGCGGAGCTCTACTACCTATTGCGCAGGTTACACCACGCCTCCGGGCGATACGGCCAACCCATTCAGCCTGGACCCCATCACGGGGACCATTTCTTGGACGGCCAATACAATGGGCAATTTCGTAGCCACTGTATTGGTAGAGGAGTTCAGGAACGGTGTGCGCATCGGAAGCACGCGTCGCGATCTTCAATTCATTGTCACCAATCCGGCCGCTACGCCTTTGTTCACCAACAGCAGCAGCTGGCCTACGGATGCAAACGGTCATTACAGTTTTCCGCTGACGGCAGGATTGCCTTTCAATTTGAGCGTTATGGCCGACCACGGCGATGCCAATGCCGATCTGGACATGGCCTTGTACGGTGAGTTGGTACAAATTTCCTCGAATCCGCCCTCTTTTTCTTATTTCAAAACAGGAAATGGCGCCGAAATTCAGGGCACCATGAGCTGGAATGTACCAACTTCCATGACGGTCGGTGATCGGTTCCTGAATGTGGTGCGTGTAAGCGATGGTCTGCACACACAGGATGAAGCCTTTTTTACAGTCATCGTTGCAGGGGTGGGCGAGGACGAGGTGTCGTCAGCTATCGACCCCATGATCTATCCCAATCCTGCACGGGATCAAGTGACCATACAGATGGGAGTACTTCCAATGGATGCAGATATGAAGGTGGAACTCATCAATCTGTACGGACAGGTGGTCAAGGAATATCCGATTCAGCGACTGCTTGCAGGGAACAATGTCCTCCAGCTCTCGCTCGAGGTGGATCCTGGAATATACTTTCTGCGGATGAATCACAGCGATCAATCTTGGGTGCAGGCCTTCCTGATCGAATAATCTGACAAAAACAATGGTTCGAGGCCACAACATATGCTGTTGTGGCCTTTTTTGTTGATTATTAGGCAGTAACTAAAAAAAAGAGTAGGGTACCTGCTTCAAATACTCTTTCTTTACACCGTTTTCATTTCATTTCAAACAGTGGCGGAGATCAAGATAAATCGGATAGGATATGTCTTTCAGCCGGCTCAGCGTTTCGCAGGTTGGATTCTCATAGTCGCTGGCCTAGTTACGGCCTATGTGCAGTCTCCGATCGCCTTGCTCATCTCTGTATTTGGGGTAGTAGTGGCCCTGCTCAAGAAATTTGTTTACGTCGATACGGAAAGACACCGCATCCGGATATCGAAGAGCTTCTCGTCCTATCTTCCTATAGGTAAGTGGTATGGCCTCCAGAATTACCCTTTCGTTACCCTGATACGCCGTGTTCTGTCATCGAGTGTGACCAACTATGGCGGGCAGCAGAGCGGCTCAACCGGTTCAAACACCTATTACGACGTTTTGCTGTTGAGCAGCAGCCACAGAAGCAAGATCGTCATCAACCGATTGACGGATAAAGAGGGGGCTCAGAGTTATGCAGATGAAATGGCGAGAATGCTGGCGAGAGAAGTGGTCCCATACAAACCTCAGCAAGCCAGTCCTCGTCCGCAACAAAAGAGAAGAAGCAGCGCCTCAAGCCGCAAGTGAAGAATAGGAATTTTTCCTGTTCAATCCCTTTTTGAATCCTTCGTTTGCTTTATCTTCGCCCACCCTTATGGGACTACGGTCTGGTAGTTCAGTTGGTTAGAATACATGCCTGTCACGCATGGGGTCGCGGGTTCGAGTCCCGTCCAGACCGCAAAGAAGCCCAACGCAACGCGTTGGGCTTTTTGCATTCATGTGCGGAGCAAAACTGGTTTTAGTGAAGGTCATGAATGCAAAAAGCATCCGCACCGAAGGTGCAAGGCTTCTTTGCTGGTCCACCCCATTGGGTCCGCCAAGGCGCGGCAGCGCCGCAGGCAATCCCGTTTCTTGATGCTGATGGAGTGGGCGTCTGGGCAGTTGGGAACTATAATGTCGTGGCGGCCGTGCGAGATGCAGTGACTGCCCCGTCGTATCAGTTCATGCGGTTCAACGGAGCCATTGCTTCCGCTTGCGCAGGAATTGTAAAAGAAGAGGTTGGACACCACGGGCCACATCGGCTTCAAACCAATCCGCACCAGCCCGCTTACAGATTCCCTTGATGCTTTTGCGGTATTCGTCAAGAAGCTTTTGATAGGGCGCTCTGATCTGGCTGGGTTCAACGCGCAGCTGTTCACCTGTTTCCAGGTCGATCAGGCGGGTGGTCTGCTTGCCGATATCGAGGTCCATCTCGGTCTTTCGATCGTACACATGGAAGACAATGAGATCGTGACCGCAGAAGCGGATATGCTGCAAGGCGGCCTCAAGCTCCTTGAGCCGATCGGGATCTTGCAGCCAATCCGAGAAGAGAACGACCATACTGCGCGACGGAATTCGTTCAGCCAGTTCATGAAGACAGGCAGGTAGATCGGTGGCTTGAGCTTCCGAATAAGTGATCCGGGCCAGCGAATTCAGCAGGCTTTTGTGGTGCAGTGTACCGAGTTTGGCGGGCGACAGATGTTCTACTTGTTGCCCGAATAAAGCGAGTCCAAAAGCATCTCTCTGCTTTTTGAGCAGATGCATCAATGCCGCACTGCTCAGGGTCGAGAAGGACAGCTTGTTGGGGTCGTTCAGGCTGGGTGCATCCCGCTTGGGGTAGTGCATGGACCCGGAGACATCAACTGCCAGGTAACACCGCAGATTGGTCTCGGCTTCGTAGCGCTTGATATAGTGTTTATCGGTCCTGGCCAAAAGCTTCCAATCCATATGCCGGATGCTTTCTCCCGCATTGTAGGGGCGGTGTTCTGCGAATTCCACGGAAAAACCCTGGAAAGGGCTTTTGTGCTTGCCAGTTAAGAAACCTTCGACCCTTTTTGCAGCCTGTAATTCCAGTTCCTGCGCAAATCGGAGCACGGGGTCATCATAGCGTTCAGCCATGCCCCAAAATAAAAAGGCCGGGCGAATAATGCCCGGCACAGTTCAAAGCGATCATTATTGAATCATCAGATGGCTGCATCGATCTTGGAGGCCAAAGCATTTTTAGGGGCCACGCCAACTTGCTTGTCCACAATTTCTCCGCCTTTGAAAAACAGGATCGTGGG
>RFXV01000122.1 GCA_009921445.1 Flavobacteriia bacterium | reverse complement strand
GACCATCAGGAGCGGGTGTTTGCTGAAGGAATCAACGGTTTTTGAATACGCCTCCAGAAAACCGAAACCATCAAGTTTGGGCATGTGAATGTCCAGAAGGATGAGGTCTGGAAGTTCATGTTCCTCCTGTTTTGCCAGTGTATTCATGAGTTCGATCACCTTCTCGGCAGAGGTAAAATGAGAGAAGGATGTGCCGATATTTTTTCGACGCATAAGCTCTTCCTGAAGATACATGTCGATCGAGTTGTCGTCGATCATCCAAACGCGCTGTATCCGCTCACTCATTTCTTAAGGTTAGGTATCGAGCAGGTAAAAGTAGTGCCTTGATCCGGGATAGATCGGAGTTCAATGCTGCCGCTGAGTTTTTCAAGCGCTTCTTTGACTATGTACAGGCCGATGCCAGAACCACTTTTCTTGGCATCTGCACGGTGGAACATATTGAATACAAGCGCTTGCTGGTCATCTGCGATCCCTGTTCCGTTGTCCTCTACAACCAGGTCTACAGAATCTTCCTTGCACAGCACCTGGATGCCCACGCGGTGCTCATGCACATCGAGTCGCTGATACTTCATGGCATTGGACATCAAGTTGCTCAGCACGATCCGAAGGCGGAAGAGATCGGTCACAAAATCTGGGCACGGATCGATCTGTACATCAAACTGGATTTCATTCGCACCCTCAAAGAACTTCAGGTTTTCCCGGACCTCATCTACCAGCTCGGCGAAGTCGATCTCCTGGAGTTCCTGGACAGAACGTGAATTCTGGTAGTATTCGATGATGCTCGAAATAAAGGTATCCATGCGCACCACGCTGCTCTCGATCATCTGAAAGAGATTGTGGGCGGATTCATCCATTGGGTCGAGCTCGGAGAGTTTGACCACACCAAGGATCGACATGAGCGGCGCCCTGAGGTCGTGAGAGGCACTGTATATGAATTTGTTGAGCTCCTCATTGGTTTTTTCTAGCTCCTCCACCTTTTCCACGAGTGACTGACGGGTCGTGTAGATGTCATGACCGTTGAGGATGGTCTGCCGGAGATCTTCTTCGATCCATGGCTTGGAAATGAATCGGTAGATGCGCCCAATATTGACCGCCTTTATGATCTCGTCGGCATCGGTGTAGGCAGTGATAAGGACCCGTATGGTATGCGGCCTCAATGCGTGCACTTTGGCCAGGAATTCAGTCCCGTTCATTCCCGGCATGCGCTGGTCACTGAAGACGATCTGCGGCTTGAAGGATCCAAGCAACTCCAAAGCTTCTTCGCCATTGCTAGTGATGCGTACTTCGAATTCCCGACGGAAAGACGCCCGAAAGGCATTCAGATTAGCCGGTTCATCATCGAGGTACAAGACCCTTATCTCTTTTTCTTTGCTCATGAGATCAAGGCCCGAATGTTCTTAGGAAGAGTGATCCGGAATCGACTGCCTTTGGTGAGCTCTGAGCGGACTTCGACCCGAGCATGGTGCTGTTGCAAAATGGTGTAGGCGATGGAAAGCCCCAGTCCTGTGCCTTCTCCCACGTCTTTGGTGGTGAAAAAGGGTTCGAAGATCTTCTGTCTGGTTTCTTTGGACATTCCACACCCGTTGTCCTCCAATTCGATGACAGTGGCACTGCGTGATTTTTTGGTCCGGATGATCAGTTCCCCCTGTTCGATGTGGCCGTCATTTAGGTTCTTCTCAATAGCAAAGAGTGCATTGCTCATAAGGTTCATGAATACCTGATTGAGTTTTCCTCCATTGCAATAGACCATGGGGGGGTCGGCATAGTCTTTACGGATGCTGATCCGATCTCCGACCTTGGAGTTCAACAGGGCCAATGTGGAATCCAATCCCTCCTGTATGTCGGATTCTTTGAATTCTCCTTCGTCCAATCGAGAAAAAGTGCGGAGGCCGTGGACGATCTCTGCAGTGCGTGAAGCCCCTTCATCGATACCGTTCAGCAGCTCATCGATCTCTGTTTTCAGGAAACTCAGGTCGATCTCTTCCTTGTAGGCAGCGATCTGGTGGACGAGTTCTTTACGTTCGTCTTTATCGAGCTCGGCATTTTCCAATTGCTCATACAATCCTATGAGTTCAGTGAGATCTTGGATGTCCCGTCTGAGCGGGTTGATATTGGAGGAGACAAAGTTGATCGGGTTGTTGATCTCATGTGCGATCCCTGCGGTCAGCTGGCCGAGCGAGACCATCTTTTCCGCCTCGACCAACTGGGCTTGCGCTTCTTTCAGATTGTTCAGGGTCTCTTGGAGCTCCTTGGTGCGCTGGGCCACCATTCCTTCGAGCGCGGTGTTTTGTTCCTTGATGAGGCGCTCATTCTCCTGGGTCAATTCCAATGTCTGCAACTGGGATTCCTCGCGTTCGATCCGCAAGACATTGATGCGATTGGCCAAGGCAAAAGAGAGCAACACTACCTCAATGGCAGAGCCGATCTGTATAGAGCTACTGGTCAGGGTATTGAATGGCAGCAAACCGAAATTCTTCAACACGTAGATCATTACCCCCGCAATGAAGAAACTCCAGGCGGTCAGATACAAACGGGCGACCTCCCGCCCGCTGCGTACCAGCCATATGGCGATACCCAATACATAGAGAGCGGATGTCAATCCGCCGATATCGAGCATTCGAAAACTCATCGCATCCATGCCCGAAAGACGGAATACAACGGCGAGCACATAGATCCCTTCGAATACATATAGACCATTGTTCAATCGGGGAACACTATTCTTTAAGCCCAGGAACTTCCGGGTGAATTCCATCGCTGCTATTCCTGTCAAAGAGCTGAAAAAGACCACGCCAAAATTGTGGGCAGCTGGACTATTGGGGAAAAGACGATGGAAGGCGGTTCCCTCGAGGATCATCTGCGTGATCATCAGACAGCCAACATAGGTGACGTAGTAGAGGTAGGAGTTGTCTCGAGTGGAGATCCAAATAAAGCCGTTGTACAAATACATGACGAGCATCAGCCCGATGTAAATGCCGAAGATCAGTTCCTGATTGTTCTTGATGGCCGAAACCCAGTGAGATTCGCCTAAGTAGAATGGAATGAGCAGCTGGTCGGATGAGCGGATCCGAACAAGGACCTCAAATTCTCCTTCGTGGAGCGAAAAGATCGGAAACGCAAATGAATTGTATTCCAGTGGTCGGCTGCTGTACGGAAGACGATCGCCTGTGTGGTACTCGCGGATGAGTTGCCCAGACTGGACGAGGTATACATCCACTGAATCGAGCAATGGGTTTCGAATGTCCAGCACATAATTGCCCTCTACGGATTCTTCCGAGTGCAGACGGAATCGAAACCAATAGGTCATGGTGGCTTCGGAAAAAGTGATCACTGATTGATCGGATCGTTCCAACCGAACGGACCCCAGATCATCCCATTGCAGTTGGTGGCTGCGGTCCATGATATAGTCCGCTTGGTCTCCTATCAACTTTGGTTGGCCTGACGAGAGTTCGGACAACTCGATCGTCTGTGCCCCTAAGTTCCCAAGGGTCAGGAGAGAAAGAAAGATGCAAGAGTGCCAAAAGCGCATAGCTGCAAATATCATAAAACCCAAGATTGAAGAACAGAACCGTTTTTCAGCGGACATCAATTACATTGCCTGCCCTTAATAAATGTCCATGCTGAAGAGAAATGAATTGCCTGCCAATGCCTATTGGGATTTTTTTATTCAACTCAATGAGATCCCAAGAGCAAGCAAAAAAGAGGAGGCGGTCTGCGCTTATGTAAAGGCCTTTGCCCAGCAGAGAGAACTGGAAATAGAAGAGGATCCAACAGGTAACCTTCTGATCCGAAAACAAGCGAGCCCGGGTATGGAAGAACGGCCGGTTATTGCGCTGCAAGGGCATCTGGACATGGTGCACCAAAAGAATGCCTCCGTAGGGTTCGATTTCGCTTCTGAAGGCATTCGAATGAAGGTGGATGGAGAATGGCTGAAGGCCGAGGGAACTACTTTGGGTGCGGACAACGGCTTGGGTGTGGCCTATATGCTGGCTGTATTGGACAGCGATTCTCTTGTTCATCCTCGCGTCGAGGCACTGTTCACCATCGATGAAGAAACGGGAATGACAGGTGCGAAAGGCCTGCAGGAAAACTGGTTGAAGGCGAAGTATCTTTTGAATATCGACACGGAAGAGGACGACGAATTGACCATCGGATGTGCCGGAGGCGTGGATACTTTGATCGCACACAGCTTGGATACAGAGGCCATCCCCGAAACGCATATCGGCAGGGCCATCGAGTTGAAAGGTCTCTTTGGCGGGCATTCAGGCACGGACATCCATTTGGGACGTGCGAATGCCAATAAACTGCTGTTTCGTCTTTTGCATCGGCTGCAGGAGCAGTGCGCCTTCACATTGAGTGAAGTGGATGGTGGAGGGCTGCGGAATGCCATCCCGAGGGAAGCTATAGCCCATATTTCCTGTGCACCTGGCGAATGGGAAAAGATCGAGGACATCATAGGTGAGATGGAACAAGTTTTCCGTCACGAATACAGTTTCACTGACCCGGAACTTTCACTCGCTTGTCGCTCTGTCGAACGTCCTGCAATGGGATTGGTCGCAGATGAACAGAAAAGCCTCATCCATGTGCTGCAGGCAACCTTCAATGGGATCTACAGGCTCAGCCCAGAGGTTGCCGATCTGGTGGAGTCTTCGAGCAATCTGGCCCGTGTACGGCTTTTGAATGGCCAACTCGATGTTCAGAGTCTGCAAAGAAGCAGCCGGGAGTCGGCCAAATGGGATGTCTCTGATACGGTGGCCGCACCGTTTCGGGCAATGGGAGCGCAGGTCCGCACCGAAGGGAGTTATCCCGGATGGACGCCGCAACCCGGATCCGCCTTGGTGCAGCTCATGACCGAATTGCATGAAGAGTCATTCGGACGTCCGCCCAGGGTCCTCGCCTGCCACGCTGGACTGGAGTGCGGATTGATAGGGGAGGCCATGCCAGAGATGCAGATGATCAGTTTTGGTCCCACCATACGCAATGCACACAGTCCGGACGAATGCGCCCATATTGCCTCGGCCGAAAAAGTTTGGGACTACCTCTGTCTGGTGCTGTCCCGGATCAACTGAACGCAAGAAAGTTGGCGAGCAGATCCATGCCACCGGGACACATGATGCTCTCCGGATGGAATTGGACACCGAAGCTGGCCGCCTCCTCATTTTCCATGGCCATGACGACCCCATGTGCATCACGGGCGGTCAGGTCGTAGCCCTGAGGAACTTCTCGAACCGCCCATGAATGATAAAGGCCTACGGGAAAAGCACCTGAGAGCCCGCGGAAGAG
>RFXV01000121.1 GCA_009921445.1 Flavobacteriia bacterium | reverse complement strand
GACCTTCATTGCCTAACCTAAAAGCACCACCCATGAAGAACGCACTACTCAGCCTGCTTTGTTTGATCAGCCTCCTTGCTTTTGGACAGGAACCCGATCAAACAGGAGAACGCTCCATCATCACCAAAGACCAGATCAACACTTATAAGTTATCTGACGATCGGTGGCTTGTGCGTTTTGAATCCGGCGTTTCTGAAAGCCGAAAGGATCAGCTACTGTACAACACGGGAATAGTGGGCGCTATCGAACACTTGCCTTCCCCTGAGGTAACCCTGATCCGGGTGCAAAGTCAGAACTCTGAGAAACAAATACTGAATACGCTGCAGGCACTTCCGCAGGTCTTGTATGCCGCCCGCGGGATGGTATTTGGTGACGGCACCAACGAATTTCCCCTCGATCGGGTTTACGTACAGCTCAAAGATGGCCGTCAGCGCGGCTACCTCAGCCAGAAGGCGGCTCAGTTTGGTTACGTAGAATCCGGCGAGAGCTTCATGCCCGACCTGATGGAATTGGTATTCCAAAAGAACTCGACATTGGACCCTGTGGCCTTCTCCAATATGCTTCAAGGCGAAGGCGTGGTAGACTGGTCCGAGCCAGACATGCTCAAGTTGCTCAAGAAGATGAGTACGAACGACAATTTGATCAATTATCAGTGGTCGCTCAACAATACAGGCAGTTCCATCCAGTACAACGGAACACCCGGGGAGGATATGAGCGTGTTCAATGCGTGGAATGGCACGACTGGAAGTCCATCCATCAAAGTGGCCATCCTGGATGAAGGTGTGGATCTCGACCATCCCGATCTCCTGGCCAATATGCTGCCTGGTTTCGATGGTCATGGAATAACTGCTGGAGACGCGATCAATGATGATGCACACGGAACCGCCTGTGCAGGCATCGTGGCAGCCGTTGCCAACAACGGCTTGGGAACGGCCGGTGTGGCCTATGGCAGTAAGATCATCCCCGTACGCATCGCGTATTCAAGCGGATCGAGCTGGGTCACTTCCAATTCGATCATTGGAAACTCCATTACCTGGTCCTGGCAGACGGCTGGGGCTGACATATTGAGCAACAGCTGGGGCGGAGGCGGAAGTTCCAGCCTGATCAATAGCCCCATTTCCAACGCTGTCAATTCGGGTAGAAATGGTAAGGGAGCACCGGTACTTTTTGCTGCAGGCAACGATAATTCAGCCGTCAGCTACCCAGCCACTCTTTCAGACGTGATCTCGGTAGCAGCCATGAGCATGTGCGGTGAGCGAAAGAATCCCAGTTCATGTGATGGCGAAACCTGGTGGGGCTCCAATTACGGAACAGGACTGGATGTGGCTGCTCCCGGAGTAAAGATCGCGGCTACCGACATCGCCGGTTCGAATGGCTACAGCACAGGAGATTATACCGGTTCGTTCAATGGAACCTCCTCTGCCTGTCCAAATGCCGCAGGGGTGATGGCGCTTATCCTGTCCGCAGATCCTTCACTCACCGAATCCAATGCGCGGGACATCTTGGAATCCACTTGCGACAAGGCCGGCGGTTATACCTACACAAGCGGAAATCCGAATGGAACGTGGAGCGATGAATTGGGTTACGGTCGTGTCAACGCGCAGGCTGCAGTCCAGTCGGCTTTGGCCTCCACTGCTTGTCCGTTCAACAGCCAGATCGGCGTTTCGGGAGTTACATCCAATACGGCGACCATCTTTATGCTGACCGCCAATACGGCCACCCGGAACTACCTGATCGAATACGGGCCTCGAGGATTTTTAGCAGGAAACGGAACCTTCATTTCCAAGACGGCTGTTGGAAACGACACCACCGTGATCAGTGGCCTTAGCCCGATCACGGCATACTCTTTCAAGTACTACAGAGTTTGTGGAACAGACACTTCACTGGCGAAAAATGGCCCTGATTTTACCACGGCCTGTGGCGCGAATAGCTGCACCTACACCATCAACATGACAGATTCCTATGGAGACGGGTGGAATGGTGCCGTGATTGGCATTTACCAAAGTGGTATACTCATCTCCACATTTGGAAACGGATTCACCTCCGGCAGTTCGGCATCAGCGACCGTCACCCTCTGCGATGGCGCAGCGGCGGATGTGATTGCGGAGAGTGCAGGAAATTATCCAACAGAGGTCGGCTTCACCATTGTAGACCCCAGTGGCAATCAGGTATTCAGTCGCTCCTCGGGTTCGAGTTTCGCCACAGGAAACAACTTTGGATCCTTTGCAGTCAGCTGCTCGTCCAACCCATGTGTGGCCCCGACCAATCTGAGTGTCCTGAGCACGACCAGCAGTGATGCGACGATCTATTGGAACGCCGGATCAGCCACTGGATGGAATGTAGAATACGGAGCGGCAGGGTTCAGCCTGGGCTCTGGCACAAGCATACAAGCGGCGAACGACACCACCACCCTAACAGGATTAAGCGCATCGACGAGCTACGATGTGTACGTCCAAGCCGATTGCGGCAGTTCGTGGACAGGGCCACTCAACTTTTCTACGGCCAGTTCTTGTTTGGTCAGCACTTTCCCCTATACAGAAGGATTCGAGAGCGGATCTCCCAATTTGAGCTGCTGGACGAATATTCAGGAAGTAGGAGCAGCTGACTGGACCTATGCAGCAGGATCGAGCGGCGGAAGCATTAGCGGGGCATACGGTGGAAGCGCCAACGCGCGTTTTGTATCGCTCAGCCCAAGCGGTGGTGGCACGCCTGTCACCAAGCTGGTCAGCCCGCCTTTAGACCTCAGTAGTATGACCGCACCCAGAGTCTCCTTCTTTTACGGACAAGAGCAATGGTATGGGGATCAAAACGAACTCAAGGTGTACTACCGAAAGTCTACAAACGATCCCTGGGTTCAACTGGCGCATTACACAAGTGAGGTCAGCAGCTGGACACAGGTTGTGCTCAACTTGCCGAGCCACACATCGACCTATCAAGTCGCCTTCGAGGGCATCAATAACTGGGGCCGGGCGAATGTCCTGGATGAGGTGACCATTGAAGAGTCGCCCACTTGCCCAGCACCGCTGAGTTTGGTCGCGTCCAACGTGACCGTTTCGAGCGTTGACCTCTCGTGGAATGGTGGAACAGCCAGCGGCTGGAAGGTTCACTACGGACTTCAGGGTGATCCATTGGGCAGCGGAACCACTCTGACCGTGGCTTCTGCTTCAGCAACCATTAGTGGATTGAATCCCTCCACAGCCTACGATTTCTATGTGCGTGCCAGCTGCGGATCCTCATGGACCGGTCCGATCGCCGCCACGACTTTGTGCGCACCTGACTCGCTCCCCTATTCAACGGACTTCACTGCTGCTGCGTTGGGAGCAGCCACGGACTTCGGTAATTGCTGGACGGCACAAACAAGCAATGGCTACGAATGGCATGGAGAGGATGCAACGGGTTCGAATGAGAATTCTGTGAATACAGGTCCCTTCTATGACAATACATCCTTCGGCCAAGCAGGAGGATTATACCTCTATGCAGAAGCCTCCTCCCCAGCTGCAGCTGGGGACAAAGCCTATTTGATGTCTCCCGAGATCGATCTGGCACAGTCATCGCATCCCAAGATGACCTTCCATTACCATATGTACGGTGTGAATACCGGAACTCTTGAAGTGGAGATCAGCGACAATGGAGGAAGTGGCTGGCAGAGCCTCTATTCGATCAGCGGCGAACAACAGACTTCTGGTGCGAGCGCATGGAACAGCAAAAGCCTCGATCTGACTGGCTTTACAGGTGTGGTCCAAGTTCGATTTGTGGCCACTCGTGGCGCAGGTTATGAAGGAGATATCTGCCTGGATGATATTTCAATCCAAAATGATCCACCTTCTTGTGCGGCACCGATCAATCTGAACGTACTCAATACCACATCCAATTCAGCCCTTCTCACTTGGACAGATCTGAATTCTGCGCAAGTCTTCAAAGTGGAATACGGCCAGACCGGATTCACTCGCGGCAGTGGTACAACTGTCACGGCTTCGAACGACACTTTCGATCTTCTGGGGCTGAACAGCAGCACCGACTATGAATTCTATGTTCAGTCAGAATGTTCCTGGGGACCCAGTGCATGGAGCGGGCCCTTGAGCTTTAAGACCCTCAGCAGCGGGGGTACGTCTTTCCAGCGCTTCTGCTCGGTGATCGATTCCGTTGCAGAGATCAACTTCAACCAGGGAGTCTACCGTGCGTATTTCGATTCATTGCGTATTGGCGAGAAGTACCGGATCCGCTGGGCGCCTGTTGTCTCTCAATCTCAGTCGTCCATCATCATCGATTCGACCGTGATCCGGAGCAAGGTATTTAGCAAAAGGACCCAGCCGTACATGAATATCAACATCACGCCCTGGTACAACAGTACGGTATTGGTTTGGCTTGAATCGGATACCCTGGACGGTCAGGGAGAGGTTTGGGCCAACCCACAGGCCTGTACCCTTGACCGAAACGGGCAAGTCTTCCAACTGCTGAATAAAGGCGGTGGCGGAGTCATCGTAGGTTCTGTCATCGATGGCAACATCGTCCAACTACCCGTTGGATGTAAGGCTCAGACGCTCAGCCTGGTCGTTCAAAGGACAGCCAGTTGTGCAGAAGACTCAGTTCTCCTGAGGGCAGGATATGCAGGAGGCACAGGAAGCCCAAGCTACTTATGGAGCAATGGAGCGACCACCAAACGCACCTATGCGGATCAGGGAGAAACGCTTTCCATCACCATAACAGATGCAGCTGGCTGCAGCATCACTGATTCCATCACTGCACCTACGGTGGACACCACAGCTGTGCCGGGCAATTGGACGCTGACAAAAAACAATGCGACCACCTTCACGGGAAGTTTCACTGCACCGGCACTCCCTGCAGGTTCAACGCTGATCGGATATAGAATGGCCTACAGGCTGAGAAATACCCAAACGTGGACCAATACACCACTGAGCCAGAACACGTCCATCACCCATGACTTCACAGGCTCCGGACTTCCTGGCGGCAACTATGAGTTTGTTGCATTCACAAGGTACCGAGATGCCAACTTGAATGCAGTGAATTCAAACTTTACCTGCCGATTGGTGAAGGGGTACAACGGCTCTGGAAACAAGAGCGGAAGCGCAGGCTCCAATGGTTCGGACGCCGATGCCTACGCCATCTACCCGAATCCAGCCAATGACTTGCTGCATGTTTCCGCAGGCGGTGGATCCCTTATCCGTCTTTTGGATATGCGCGGACGTCTCATTGCTCAGGAGGAAGTCCATCAGTCCGAAGTGCAATTTGAGATCGGCCATCTCGCCCAAGGGGTATATAT
>RFXV01000013.1 GCA_009921445.1 Flavobacteriia bacterium | reverse complement strand
TGCCACCTCATGGGACGGGACAATTCCGGCCGGAATGTTCAGCTCCCCCAAAACAGCTCCGTTGGGTTTGACCCCATGGTCTGCAGTCAGGAAAACAGTGTATTTGCCAGCGCCGATGGTTTCGTCTAGAAAGGACAAAAGACGCGCAATGTCCCTGTCGAGTCTGGCATACTGATCGGCCACTTCCCAGGAGTTCGGACCGTAGGCATGGCCGATGTGGTCGGGCGAACTGTAGGAGAGTGCGAGCATGTCCGGAAACTCGTCCTGCCCCAGGAACGCATTCTCGATCAGTTCCATGGCGAGATCTGTGAGCAAGGTGTTGCCGTGCGGTGTCCATCGGATCAGGGATCTTTTTTCCGAGCGGCTCAAAGAGGAGAATTCATGCGGAAAGCAGACGCCGCCTTCCTGAAACACATCTCTTTCGCCAGGGCCCTTGTCGGGGGCCAAGTGGGCATAGGCCTTTCTGTCTGCGTGCAGGTTCCAGCTGTTGCGCATCATGCGGCGAGGGCGGTCGGCCTTATTGAACTGCTCAAGCCATTTGGGCAAGCTGGCCTTCTGGTAGTAGCTCGAGCTGACAAAATCCCCCGACTCACTATCGTACCAAAAAGCCCAGTCTGCTGAGTGTCCGGCGGAGAGAATGGCGCTCCTGTCTTTGATACTCAGCCCATAGACCTTGCTCTTGCCGAAGGTGTGCAGTTTGAGGGCATCCCCCAAACTTCCGCTGCGCATTCGGTGGGGAGAGTGCATGCCCGAGCTGCCTTCACAGCCAACAGATGTCTGTCGCTCATCGCCCACACAATACACCTGCTTCTTGAGAAAGGGATCGTACCAATTGTTGCCAATGATGCCGTGTTCGAAAGGCGGTGCTCCGGTAAATACACTGGCATGGCCCGGGCCTGTGTAGGTGGGCACATAGTTGAAATGTGCGTAGCGAAATTCCGCTCCTTCTCTTCTCAGCCGTTCGAATCCATCCGAGCCGAAGAGCGGGCGAAAACGGTCAAGGTAGTCGGCACGCATTTGATCGACCACGATACCTACGATCAAACGAGGTTCGGATTGAGCAAAGCATCCTATGCTCATGCTCAGGACAACAAGAAGGACGAGGATCTTTTTCATGGAGACAGCTGAAACAGGCTACAAATTAAGCGAGCCATATGTTTCCTCTCCGTTAAAAAGCAAAGGCCTCACATAAAGCGGCCTGGGCAAGATGTGCTTCAGGGGATGAGCGTGAGAAAGACCTTGACGGTATCTATCTGCGTGCATCCCACCCCTTGGCCGCCGCGGCATCGCTCAATAAAGACAGAATCTGCACCGAGGTAGGTGGGGTCTGGGGCGTAGCGGTAGATCGCACGCCACTCGGTGCTGCTGTTTCTCAGCAATTCGCTGTTCAGCGCATGGGCAGGCGGCAGAATGATCTGGGCTCCTTCCTCATCTCCACTGACTTCCAGGTCGATCAGGAGTTCCTGTGTATTGGAAAGATCGATATATACTAGGTCATTGGTGAGTTCCACTGGCCCATTTCGTTTTGCGCTGTCCTCTTTGCTGCACTGGGCGAGGAAAAAGGTCAAAAGAACGAGGGCTAGGGTATGGGAGAGATCTTTCATGCAACGTATTTATATCGAGTACGCAGGAGCGCGCAAAAAAGGGACAGCCCTTTTCACCTAGGCACGGCTTCTTTTGAAAAGAGGCACCGAGGAACAGGCTTCCCCGAACATCAGGCTTTTGACAACGGGCCTGAGTCGTTGGCTCAAGGCCATATAGGCAGAGGTCGGGACGCCAGAGGAGCAGCCTTTCACGATCACCTTTGCGTCTTTGTAGGTCTCAAGGGTCAGCCCATGGATCCGCTGGTGGTAGAGTCGTTCCCGAACCTCTTCGGTCGTTCCCCGCTGGACTTCAGTTGCCGCATCTTGCAGATGAATGCTGACCAGCATCCAGCTCCAAAGCGGGAGGATGGCATCAGTCGAGCAATGCAGCGCCACTACCTTCTGATCGAAGGCTTTTGTATCAAGCTGTTGAATAGCGGATCGAAATTCTTTTTCCTTAAGGAACAGTCCTTCTTCCAGAAAAGAGGCCATATCGAGGGAAACTATGGCGGGCAGCCTGATCAGCTGTTCCAGATCGAGTTGGATCAGATCGCTTTCAGCTACTTTGTTCCGTATCACGTCCATCAGAAAAGGCCGAGCTCCACTTTGGCTTCCTCACTCATCATGTCCTTTTCCCAGGGCGGCTCAAAGGTGATCTCCACTTCCACTTCATTCACCTGCTCAAGCGCTTGCGTTTTGAGGCGTACTTCCTCCGGCAGGCTTTCGGCCACGGGGCAATTCGGTGAGGTCAGGGTCATCAGGATCTTCACATCCTTGTCTTCGCTCACCTGCACGTCGTAGATCAGTCCGAGCTGGTAGATGTCCACCGGGATCTCCGGGTCGTAGATCTCGCTCAAGACCTGAACGACCTCTTCTCCGATCTTCTGCAGTTGCTCTTCATCCATGGGCGTCACCGTTTTGGGCCTGAAAGGCCAGCGCATAAAATTTCATTTGTTTGGCCATGCTCAATAGACCATTGGCTCGTGTGGGGGACAAGTGTTCCTTGAGCCCGATGCGGTCAATGAATTCCAGATCTGCCTCCACAATATCTGCTGCTGGCTGATCGTCCAGACTGCGCACCAAAAGCGAGATGATCCCCTTGGTGATCAGCGCATCTCCGTCCGCGCTGTAGCGCACTCGGCCATTCTCCAGGCGGGCATGCAACCAAACCCGGCTTTGGCATCCTTTGATCAGATGCTCATCGTCCTTGTGCTCTTCTGAGATCTGCGGCAGGTCCTTGCCCAGTTCGATCAGATGCTCATATTTCTGCATCCAATCGTCAAAGAGTTCAAATTCCTCTTCGATCTCCGTTTGTGCTTGTTGAATGGTCACGCGTTCACTGCAGCATTTGGGCGACTCGTTTCACGCCGTCCACAAATTTAAGGACCTCCTCTTCGGTGTTGTACGCAGCAAATGACGCCCTGGCCGTGCCCGGAATGTCGTAATAATCCATAATGGGCTGGGTGCAATGGTGTCCGGTCCGGATCGCGATCCCCATCTGATCGAGCAGCACTCCGGTATCGTATGGATGATTCGACCCAATAAGAAAAGAGATCACAGAGGCTTTGTTTTCCGCCGTTCCATAGATCTTCAACCCGTCGATGCCCATGAGCGCTTCTTCGCCCATTTTGCGCAGCGATTCCTCATGACGCGCGATCCGTTCCACCCCGACCGATGCCATGAAGTCGAAGGCGGCTCCTAAGGCTACGGCTCCTGCAATATTGGGCGTTCCTGCTTCAAATTTGAAGGGCGGTTCGGCATAGGTAGTTCCTTCGAAACGCACTTCTTTGATCATGTCGCCTCCTCCCTGATAGGGCGGAAGTTCCTTCAGGCGGTCGAGCTTTCCGTAGAGCACCCCGATGCCGGTCGGTCCATAGACCTTGTGCCCACTCAGGCAGTAGTAGTCGGCATCCAATGCCTGTACATCGATCGCCATATGCGGACCAGACTGTGCTCCGTCGATCAGGACCTGTGCGCCTTTGGCGTGTGCATCTGCAATGATGCGTTCCACCGGGTTGATCGTTCCCAGTGCATTGGAGACATGGTTCACGGCGACGATCCGGGTGGCTTCGGTCAGCAGTTCTTCGCTCCAATCCAAGGTCCCATCGGCCTTCATGGGGATCACCTTCAATGTGGCGCCCGATCGCTGGCAGGCCATCTGCCAGGGAACGATGTTGCTGTGGTGTTCCAGATGAGAGATGAGGACTTCATCGCCCTTGGAAAGTGTTTGGCCGAATCCATGGGCCACCGTGTTGATGGCGTCCGTGCAGCCTTTGGTGAAAATAAGCTCAGCAGTTTCACGGGCGTTGAGAAATACCCGCGCTTTTTCCCGCGCCTGCTCAAAGGCTTCGGTCGCACGCTGACTCATCTGGTGCACGCCGCGGTGGACATTGCTGTGGTTGTGGCAGTAGTATTGAGCTTCCGCATCGATCACCTGAAGCGGCTTCTGGCTGCTTGCAGCATTGTCAAGATAAATGAGCGGCTTTCCGTGGACCTGCTCACTGAGGATGGGAAACTCTTTTCTTAGCTCTTTGACTTCGACTGCGGTCATATTAGAAAAACAAGCAGATGGACGTTCGGTTCGACAAAGGTAAGCGGCAGCCGAGCGGCTCAACCCAGCGCGACATCCAGGATCATCATCACCAGAAAACCGCCTATGAAGCCCAGGGTCGCCACATCCGTGAAGCGATCCCGTTGTGTCTCGGGCACCACCTCTTCGATCACCACGTAGATCATTGCCCCAGCGGCGAAAGCAAGAGCATAGGGCAAGAGAGGCTGCATGTAGAGGACAGCAACGGCCCCGACCACTCCGGCGATGGGTTCGACAATGGCTGAGAGCTGGCCAAACCAAAAGGCTCTTTTGGCGCTCACACCCTGGCGCCGCAATGGCATACTCACGGCCAATCCTTCCGGGAAGTTCTGCAGTCCGATGCCAATGGCCAAAGCGAGTGCGGCCCCCAAGCTGGCTCCATCGACACCCGATGCATAGGCCCCGAACGCCACGCCTACAGCCAGACCTTCAGGAATATTGTGCAAGGTGATGGCGAGGACCAGCAGGGTGGAACGCTTCCAGTCCGTTTTGGGCCCTTCGCTCTCTTCTTTTTTGAAATTGATGTGCAAATGAGGCACGAATTTGTCCAGGCCGTAGAGGAACAATGCGCCCAGTGCAAAACCAACAGCGGGCGGGAGCCAGGAGATCTGTCCTTGCGCTTCGCTCATGGCGATCGCGGGCGCAAGCAGCGACCAATATGAAGCGGCGATCATCACACCGCCTGTAAATCCGAGCATGCCGTCGAGCCACTTGCGGCTCATGTTCTTGAAAAAGAAGACCAAAGAAGCGCCAGCGGCCGTCAACAACCAGGTAAAAGTGGTGGCCATGAAGGCTTGAAGAACAGGGTCCTGCGACAGGAACCAAGGCCCAAGCAAGGATTCGGCATTCAAATTCATTCGCCCGGTCCTTGCTTCATTTGCACTTCCTCCCGCTTCATGAGATCGCCAATGCGGGAAAGCACGCTCAGTCTTCCGCCGTATGCGTCTTGCAGATTATTTGCGGTAAAGACTTCATCTTTTGGACCTGAGGCGACCAGTCGGGTGCGCAACAAGACAATGTGGTCAAAGAAGGAATAGGCGGTTTGAAGATCGTGGTGGACGATGATGACCGACTTTCCTGCATCGCGCATTCGCGTGAGCAATTTCAAAATGGCATCCTCCGTGGCGGCATCCACGCCCACAAAGGGTTCGTCCATCAGATACAGATCGGCTTTTTGGGCCAGAGCACGCGCCAGGAATACCCTTTGCTGCTGCCCTCCAGAGAGTTCGGAAATGGCCGTGTCCGCAATGTCAAGCAGGCCGGCTTGTTCCATGGCTTCCCGGGCGATCTCGTGATCTTCTTTCTTGAGGCGTCGAAATAAATTCTCTTTTCGGTAGCGGCCCATGATCACCACATCACGAATGGTAGCGGGGAAGTCCCAGTCCACAGATTCTCTTTGGGGAACATAGCTGATCCGGTTGCGCACCTTTTTAAGCGGCTGACCAAAGAGGGAAATGGAACCGTAATCTGCAGGAAGAAGCCCCATGATGGACTTCAAGAGGGTGGTCTTGCCGCTGCCGTTCGGACCGATGACCCCTGTGATGGTTCCCTGCGGCAGATCGAAATTGATGTCCCAGAGAACGGGCTTGTGGTGGTAGCTCACTGTCAGGTTATCTACCTGCAATAGCGGCGTGTGCTCTGATGGATCGGTCGGTGTCAATGGCGGAAAGTAAACGGCTTTTACCGTAATTTTCTTTTCAGCGTCAAAGCTAATAAGTTAGAGGCGTAGAACAAGTGGGAATGGAACTCAGTTCAGCCGAGGAGAATTACTTGAAAGCTCTTTTCCACCTGACACTTGAGAGTCGGGAAAAAGAAACGGGAACAGGAAAGGTGGCCGAATACCTTCAGGTGTCGCCTTCCTCGGTCAATGCCATGCTCAAGCGGCTGAAGGCCAAAGGTCTGGTCCGGTATCAGCGCTACGGGAAACTGCAACTCAGTACTTCCGGGCAGCGCATGGCGCTGGACATGATCCGCAGACACCGTCTGTGGGAAACCTTTCTCTACACGCATCTGAATTTTGGCTGGGACGAGATCCACGAGGTGGCAGAGGAACTGGAACACATCCGTTCAGAGAAGTTGATCCGCGAACTGGAGTCATTCCTTGGGCACCCGAAGACCGATCCTCATGGCGATGCGATCCCCGCAGCGGATTCGAGCTACAAGCCGGCAGCCAAGAAAACCTTACGACAGATGGAAGTAGGTGCCCGTTGCCGCATTGTTGCGGTGCGGGACAATTCGGTGGCTTTCCTGCAATACGTCAATACCTTGGGTCTTCAGCTGAGCAGTCATCTGGAGCTGCTCGAGCGCAGAACCTTCGATGAATCCCTGCTGATCCGGATCGACAGAAAAAGAGAAGTCAACGTCAGCGGGAAATTTGCGGAGAATGTCTACGTGAGCGTGGAGGCCTAAGACCTTACACTTCTGCAATGCACTTGAGTTCGATGGCGATCGGCGTGGGAAGTGCGTCTATAGCGACGGTTGTCCGACAGGGCTTGTTGCTCGGAAAATACTCGGCATAGATCCGATTGAAAGTGGGAAAGTCCCGTTTCATATCCACCAAAAAGACGGTGATGTCCACCAACTTCTCCCAGTCGCTTCCTGCCTCTTCAAGGATCGCCCGCACATTGGCGAAGACGGCGTGTACCTGAGCCTCGAAGTCGAAGGCTGCAAAGTTCCCGTTGTGATCGAGTTCCAGTCCGTTCACTGCACTGTCGTGCGCTCCCGAACCGGCGTTTCTGGGTCCTACGCCGCTCAGGAAGAGCAGGTTGCCCACCCTGCGAGCGTGTGGGTAGGCGCCCACTGCTTTTGGCGCCTGCTGGCTGTTGATGGGTTCATTCATACTTTCGGACGCATCGAGGGTTAAGGCTTCATGGGTTTATTGATTTTCAATGATAAGGGAATTTATTGTGCGCAGGCCGACGTATACATCGATCCGTGGAGGCCGGTCAAGAAAGCCTTGATCACCCACGGCCACGCCGACCATTCGAGAAGCGGTCACGAAGACTATCTCTGCAGTCGGGAGGCAGCTCCAGCGATACAGCACCGCATTCCCAAGGCGCGGATTCAGCCCATCGAATTTGGGTCGCACATCGTTGAGAACGGTGTTCGGTTCAGCTTCCATCCGGCGGGCCACATTTTGGGCAGCGCGCAAATCCGGGTAGAGTACAAGGGCGAGGTTTGGGTGGTCAGCGGCGACTACAAACTCGAAGACGACGGGGTCAGTGGTGCATATGAGGTGGTTCCCTGCGAGCACTTCATCACCGAATCGACCTTTGGCCTGCCGGTCTACGACTGGGAAGAGCAGGATGCCGTGTATCGGCAGATCCGCAATTGGTGGCACGGCAACGCAGCGGAAGGCCGAACCAGTGTGATCTGCGCTTACTCTTTGGGCAAGGCGCAACGGTTGCTGCATGGGATATCGGAGGGTCCAGGTCTTTTTCTGACACATGGGGCGGTGGAGGCGCTCAATGAGGTCTATCGACAGCAGGGCATTTCTCTGCCCGCAAGTATTTCAGCCGCTCAGGTAAAGGACAAGGAAACACTTGGAAGGGCATTGGTCATTTGTCCACCGGCTGCCGTCGGGACACCTTGGTTCAAACGCTTCGTGCGGCCGGCGGTGGCCATGGCCTCTGGCTGGATGTCGATACGGGGGCAGAAAAAAAGAGGCGGAATGGACCGTGGCTTTGTGATCTCCGACCATGCAGATTGGAAAGGTTTGAACCAGGCTGTGGAGGCCAGTGGTGCGGCTCATGTGTACGTCACCCATGGATTTACCGATGTATTTGCCCGTTATCTGCGGGAAGAAAAAGGATTGAATGCCCAAACCGTTCGTACACTATTCGAAGGCGAAACGGAATAAAAAAAGAGGGCAAAAAGCCCTCTCTCTATATGCACATTCGAGTGTCTCAGGAAGATCGCTTGTTCCAGCCGATCAGGATGGAGAAGCGGGTCTGATTCTTTCCTGGTGTGATCGCAAAATTCACTGGGAAATTCATGTAGCCGCTTTTGAAGGTATATCCGGCAGCTATGACGAAGCCGGTTCCGACAACACTCACATTGGGTCCGCATCCGATTTCCCAGCCTTTTCCTGTGCGGAAGCCAACCAAGGCATTAGCGCTGGGGATGAACAGACCTTGATCCAGGCCTCCGATCATGGGAATGAATTCGAATAAGCCCGCACTTCCTCCTGCGGTTTCAAAGTATTTCCATTCGAACTGCCATCCGAATTGCGAAATGATCGGTCCCACACCCAGGCTGTCGTTGACATTCCGATTGTAGTATTGAGAATTGAGCATGGTCACGCCTACCCTTGGGCCATCCAGCTGCAGCGGTTTGATGATGGGCACGTCGCTTCCGGCGTCGACAATGGTTTGTGCATGGATGGTCATGCTCAGAACAGTTGCTGAGATCAGCGTGAGGAGGTTGATGTTTTTCATGGTGTTTGTTTTTGATTCAACTTCTGAGCACAAATCTCCGCCGACCCTTGAGCGGCACCGGATCGAATTTTAATGAAGCAGGGAAACGATTATCGAAAGCCGATAATGCATCAACTGAGAAAAGATAGACCAGTCAAAAAATGATAAAACATCATTGATTGAATACGCGGTTTATTCGGGTAATGAGAATTAGAATAGATTTAAAGAATTCAATTATCGTTTTATGAAAGAGGTCCAATCCAAATTCAATGAGTTGTTGTTGAACCAGAGGCCGCAGAAAGAACTCGTCGCTGAGCTTCAGGATCTTCTTGGCGTAAGCCAGGCAGGTGTTTACCGGCGTCTGCAGGGTACAACGTCCTATACCATAGACGAGACCATAAGGATCGCCGGTCGGTACGGGATCTCTTTGGATACCCTCACGGGAGGGGGGAAGGACTTTGTGACCTTCCAGCGCAACCCATTCATCAGGACAGAGAAAGACTTTGTCGCGTATTTGAGGAACAGTCTAAATGAGTTGAAGAGTTTCACTCAGCTGGAGAACAGTGAACTGTTCTATTTGGCCAAAGACATTCCCATCTATTACACCTTTCGTTATCCGCATTTGGGGCCATTCAAAATGAAGGTCTGGCTGAATTCCATCTACGAGGCCTCTCAGAATGATCAGGTGGAAGCGGAAGTGGATGCAGAAATGATCGAGATCTCCCGTGAGCTGTGCCGAACCTATCTGTCCATCCCGAGTACAGAAGTTTGGAACGACACTTCGGTGGTGAGTGTTTTTCGCCAGTTGCAGTACTACAGGGAATCAGGCCGCATTGAAGACAAGGAAGCACTGCTGATACTGGAAGATGCCGAGGAAATGATCGACTGGATCTACCGACAAGCGACCGTTGGTCAGCGCATGGGCGAAAGTCTGAGCAACGCACCTTTGAATGTCCCCTTCCGCATGTTCTACAACGACATCATGGTCATGGACAACCACATCTACTTTCGTTCGGCAGCCGGAAGCCGGATCTTTCTGGTTTGGGCGGGCCTGAATTTCATCAAGACAGCGGATCCCAAGATGATCGAGGAGATGGAATACTTCATGGAGGTTCAGCAAACCCGTTCTGCACTGATCAGTGGCAGCTCAGAGATCGAGCGACTGAGATGGAAGAGGAGGGCAATGAGCCATCTGACCCAGCTGCGCGAAAAGATCCTTGCGGATTTTACTTGATGCCTTTCTCCTTGCAGATGCTGTCGTAGGCCTGCTGGACCTTCACAAACTTCTCCTCAGCACCTTTTTTGGCTTCAGTTCCCAGGCCTTCGAGTTTGTCCGGATGGAATTTCTTGACCAAGCGGCGATAGGCTTTCTTGATCTCATCTTCGCTGGCTTCGGGGTTCACCTCAAGCACTTCGTAGTGATGCGTGGAATCGGTGTAGAACATTGAACGAATGGACAGGAAGTCCTTTTCGTTGATGTAGAGGTAGGTCGCGATCTGTTCAATGGTCTTCACTTCCTTTAGGGCAACATCTCCATCTGATTGAGATATCCCAAATAAGAAGTGGAGTAATTGAAGGCGCGCCGCGTGGGACATGTGCTTGCGGATCTGTGCACACACTTGGTGAACGGATATCTTCTGAGGAACGATCTCCCTAAAAAGCTGAAAACTTTGATTGGCGTGTTTGGCGCCGTACATGCGTGCGAAGTACTTCCGCACGAACTGCATTTCTTCTTCCTTGGTCCTTCCGTCTGCCTTGATCACCACAGCGGACAGGATCAAAAGGCTGATCTCAAAGTCCCGGGGCTGGCTTTGTTGGCTCGTGCCATAGCCTTCGATCACAGACTCAGGTTCTTCCTGGTCGAACACACGTCCAAGGGCAAAACCAATGAGTGCACCGATAGGTCCGCCAAGGGCCCAGCCGACACCGCCACCGATCCACTGTAAAAACCGACTCATAAGGAAAATAAAGACTCAGGTCCCATTCGATTCATTTGGGACGACCGAAGATATTCAAATGTTTCGTGCGCTTCAGCCCAACACGAATATCGCGAGCAAGGTGATGGTGGCGATCAACATGACCACACTTCCGATCAGCATGCTTGCCTTGGTTTTATCGGTGAGTTCCATTTGGTTTTTATCTTCTTTCAAGTTAAAAGAAATAATGGAACCCTCATTGGATCAGGAGATTGGTAATCTTCAGAGATATCAACAGTGCCTCTAGGGGGCCAGTGGATCCTGGTCGGGAGCCACAAAAAAGACGCGCAAACCGTCCATGTCAACGGCCAGATAGTCCGCGTTCAAGTAATGGATCGTCCAGGAATCCAGGAGTGTTCGATCCGATGCAGAGTAGAAAAGCAAGCGGTCTCCTTCCAGCTGATAAACTCCGGATATTCTTCTTTTATCGCGCTCTTCCTTGGCGAATAAGAGGAGATCGAATGCGTCATCCCTGAAGCGATAAACATCTGGAACAGCTTCGGAGAGTTGCGAACGGTCTGCCTTCGCGCCCGAGTCCCAATAGGCGAGACTTTCCCAGCTGTGTCCCTGCAGGTGAACGGATATGGAATCTCTGGCAAAGGGAGGGTCTGTGGACAAGAGTTTCAAAACGACTTTGGCTGGATCTTCGTTCTGGCTGTACCCGAGTCCAGGCAGAAGAAGAACGGAAGCCAGCAAGAAACCAAGGTGTCGCATCTTTGGTCCCGTGAAATTGTACATCGTTCCAACGCCTATCGGCAATCTAGAGGATGCGACTTTTCGATCGATCCGGATCTTGAAGCAGGTGGACCTCATATTGGCAGAAGATACGCGCAACAGCGGAAAACTTCTTGGGCATTATGAGATCTCCACAAGGATGAAGTCCTTCCATTCCTTCAATGAGCACCAACAGCTCGACCGGGTCGTGAATGAACTCAAAAGCGGAGTGCAGATGGCTTTGATCAGCGATGCAGGAATGCCGGGAGTCAGCGATCCGGGGTTCTTACTGGTCCGTGAATGTGTGCAGCAGGGAGTGGAAGTAGAGTGTTTACCGGGCGCATCAGCTGTTTTTCCTGCTTTGGTTGCTTCGGGAATTCCTATGGACCGCTTCGTCTTTGAGGGGTTCTTGCCCGCAAAGAAGGGCCGCAAGACCCGTATACAGGAGCTTAGCAAAGAGCATAGGACCATGGTCTTTTTTGAAGCACCGCATCGCTTATTGAAGACCCTGAACGAAATGGCTGAACACTTTGGGTCCGAGCGCAGGGCCTGTGTCAGTCGGGAATTGTCCAAAATGCATGAGCAGCATCACAGAGGGTCTTTGGCCGATCTGCTTGCGGAATTTGCGCAACGGGAACCACGCGGAGAAATGGTCTTGGTGGTCGAGGGTTCGAACGAATGAAGGGCGGATCTGTTTTTATTTAGGAGCTTATGAGCGCGAAAAGACCTTTTAGAAGAAACGACGGGCAACCTTTCCTGATCGCTGGGCCCTGCAGTGCCGAGTCCCGGGAACAGATGCTCGCTGCCGTTCGTCCGCTGAAAGGAGTGAAGAGCCTCTCGGCCATACGGGCAGGTGTTTGGAAGCCCCGTACACGGCCCAATTCCTTTGAGGGCATTGGTGTGCAGGCACTTCCCTGGTTGGTGGAAGCCGGTGCAGAACTCGATTTGCCTGTGTGCACAGAAGTGGCCAAGCCCGAACATGTGGATGCCTGTCTGAAGGCCGGGATCACCATGCTTTGGATCGGCGCGCGAACCACCGTTAATCCTTTTTACGTTCAGGAGATCGCCGAGGCCATGCGGGGGACGGATGTTCAGGTGCTCGTGAAGAACCCCATTCATCCTGAGATCGGGCTTTGGATGGGCGCACTCGAGCGCTTCGACAAGGCCGGTGTTTCCGAATTGGGCGCAATACACCGAGGATATTTTTCGCTCAATGCGCATCCTTATCGCAATGCAGCGGGTTGGGAGCTGGCCATTGCTTTGAAAGAACAGTGGCCTGAGCTTTCTGTCCTCTGCGATCCTTCGCACATTGCAGGTGATCGATCCTATGTAGCGGAGCTGGCGCAGATCGGATTGGAGCTCGGTCTCGATGGTTTGATGATCGAGGTGCATCCAGATCCCAAGCATGCCCTGAGCGATGCCGAGCAGCAAATGGACCCAGAACAACTGATCGAGGCCATTGACCAGCTGAAAATGCACCGTCAGGTTCATCAGCCTGAAGAAATACCTGAACGCATCAGAAATGAAAGAGCGCTCATCGACGGCATCGATGCCGATCTGATGAAGCTCTTTGGAAAGCGACTGGAGCACGTGGCGAACATCGCACGCGAGAAAGAGAAAGAGGGTCTGGCCTTCTTTCAGTGGTCGCGTTGGAAGGAGGTTCTCAAGACCCGTGGCGAACATGCGGAGGAATCAGGCATTGATCAGCGACAGGTCGAAGAGCTTTTTCGCATCATTCACAAGCACTCTGTGGGAAAGCAAGTGCAGGAGGTGCGAAAAAAAGAGGGTGAAAAAGGATCAGGGGCGTGAGGCCATGCTCAGATTGCACAAACGATAGAGCAGTTGAGCACCGACCACCGCGTCCCAGGAATCTCCACTTGAAGCGCCGACCTCACACAGATCGAAGCCGATGATCTGACGACCGCTGCGGACGATCTCTTCGAGTAGGACAAGGGTCTCCTCCCACTGCAATCCGCCCGGGACAGGCGTGCCTGTGGAAGGGCAGAGGGAAGCATCCAATCCGTCGATGTCCAGACTGATGTACACCTTCCCTGGCAGGAATCCGATCACTTCCTCGCAGATGGACGACCATTTCCGGCCTTCCAGTTTTTCTCTTTGCAGCTGCCGGTCAAAGAAACATTGAACACGCTCTGCATGGCTCTGCGCATATGTCCATTCGTCCTGACAATAGTCCCGAACTCCGACCTGGACGATCTTTTGTATCTGCTGGATCTTGAGTGCATTCCGCATGATGCTGGCATGGGAATACCTCAGGCCTTCAAAGTCCTCTCTCAGATCCATATGGGCATCGATCTGCAAGAGGCCAAAGGATGTGTGGTCTTCAGACAGGGCTTGGAGAAGGCCAAGTGGGGTGCTGTGATCTCCCCCCAAGACCGCTACGATCTTGCTGCGATCCAACCAGTTCCTGGAGGTTTGGCGCACCTGCTCGATCATATCGGCGCAAAGAAAATCTACTTTATCCGTGCTGTCCGATCCCTGTTCTGTTTCTGCAATGCGCTTGCTTTCGATCTGCATTTGTGCCGCCGCACTTTTTTCGGCCAATTCCCCTTCTTCTGCGAGCAGGAAATATCCATTTTTCCAACCATCTGGAAGAAAGGGATCGTAAAGGTCCACTTGCCTTGAGGCCTGCCTGATCGCCTCCGGAGCTTTGGATGTACCCGTTCTGAAACTCACGCTGGCCTCCCATGGAACGGGGATCAATATCACTTCCGATTCGTCGGCATTGAATGGAAGGCCGAAGAGTCCGTGGTTCGCACATTCTCCGCTCGGGTCAAAAGCGGCGATCTTTTCTTTTTTGGTCAATTGTTATTTGATAATTGTGTGGCATTCCGCAGTCTATCGGCAGACAGAGAAAGCTTTGTACATACTGTTGGTTTGTCCTCCTTCGCTACGGAGCTGAAGCCAGAAAAAATACAATCCAACCCGCAGCCGCTCTCCCGATCCATTGGTTCCATCCCAGCTCATGGCATGTTCGGTTCCCATGAATGCATCCTGCAGCAAATGTCGGACAGGAATCCCGATCTCATCGAGGACTTTGAGTTCTGCAACCGCTTTGGAAAATGGCGATCGGATGAGGATCTGCATATCATCCTGATGTCCATCAAAATTCGGACTGATGCAGTCTGAGGAGAGGGTGATGGACTCCTTGGGAAAAGATCCTGACGCCCTGCATCCACAGCCTGCTCCCCATGCTGCCAGCTTACTGGTCCAACTTGTCGCGGTGTTCCGACAAAGCGGTATGCCCTTGGAGGAGGACACCAAGGTGGAGTGGGAAGAGGCACTGAATTCAGATCCTGTCAGGAGATGAAGGTTGGAATCGAGAAGAAAAAGTCCGCCGCCCTGATCGCTCAATGCCGGAAAACCTTTCATTCCGATGACGTATTTCACACAGTTGTTCGGGGAACTTACGCCCCCCGATCCGTTCAGTTGGATCGTGCTATTTGGCGAGAGCAGCAGGTGGTCGTTTATCGGATCCGAGCATCTGAGATCGGCTGGGTAATTCGTTCCTGTGCAGAATCTGATCCCAAAAAGATCAGCGGGTCCAGGTCCAGCGTATCGAAGAACGACATATTCCTCCTGATGTGCAGCAGGCTCATAAAGCACCTCTTCGATGATCCATTCCTGCTCCACTTGTTGCACGGGTGATTCGAGAACCCATGAGGTGTCCAGGATTTCTTCACCTGCACAGCTTTCGATCTTACCGCTGAAGTGCACCGTGTCACCCGAATTCCATCCAAGGGGAAGTTGGAAGGCCAATGTGGGCTGAAGATCAGTAGTTACCTCCTCGGGTTTGATGGATCGGCCGAGCATCCTCAGCTTCAATGAATCTGTTCGAATGAAGGGACGGGAGAGATGGAGAAGCAGACGCTCATCACCCAATAATCCGTGTCCTTTAAGCAATCGCTCGGAGGGAAAGGCCTGATTGGAACCAGCAATGTGTGCATTCCAATTCCCTGGACTGCCGCCCATGGGCTCCTGTGCCTCCGTCCACTGCTGCTCATCCGGGCAACGGCCATGGTCCCGGCTGCGTTGAAGGGTCCAGCCTCCTGAGGCTTTGACCGGATGTTCAAAGAGATTCGAGTGGTAGTGCACCAAGTCCAATAAGTCCGCTCGTTCATTGACCAATCCAACGTTTCCCTCAGAATTGGGCAGGAAGGAATACGGCCAGTCCACCTCATGGCAGGAGTCGATGTTGGCACATGTGCCTTTTTCACTCAGCCAAATGCACGAAGCAGGGGGAATGGTCAGGGAATCCAAAGCGAAGCTGTCCGTTCCGCAGAAAAGTATGGAACCGCTCAGGTCGAGTGGAATGGGCAGTGAATTGCAAAGTTCGAGTCCTTCCGAATGGGGAAGTCCCTTTTGGGGATCGGGGTCTGCAAGCAGTTCAGTGATCTGTACATCTCCCCATGAAAGCCTGGGCCAGTAAAAAGAGCCAATGGTGCTGTCCAGTTCGTTGCCCACCGGATCGGGAAGAGACTGGATCTTTAGATCAAGAGCGGAAGAGGAGAATGCGGCCTGATCGTAAACGAGGTCGATCCTGGAAGCCATTGGATCGTAGGTAATGGAGGTCGGTCCCCAGCCAGTGGGCAGCAAATGATAATGGGCGGGATCATACACCTCCAAGCTGTCGATGGGCTCGTTCATCCAAAGACTGATTCGGTGGCTGGGAAAGCTTCGCCAGCGCATGACCATCGGGGGCTTGTCATCCTTGAATTCATTTCCCTGAGCACCGATGGAGTGGAAGAAGAATTTATCCGAACGGGATGAGGTGTGAATACACTCAAGGACGAAGTACAGCGAAGGGCTTTGGGAGAGGAAGTGTCCTCTGCCCAGAAAGCTCATTTGAGGCGCGCTGGCTCCTGAAGTGTCGGCCCATAGATCGTAGCCTTGAAGACTGTCAGCCAAAACGCGAATGCGCAGTTCGACCCTGTTTTTGTCGACAAGGTCCGCTGGGCTTTCAACAATGAGCTGGTTCTGCCCCTGGTGCATGCCCCATAGTTCAACGCGGTCCCCTGTTTGTCCGCCTATTTTCAGGAAGACGGCATTCTGTATCGATTGGGGGTCTTTTTGGTCTGCCCAGAGGTATATTTTTGCGTAATTCGATGCAGAGGGATTGAAGTCCAGTGTGAGATCGATATCCCATTGGGCTTGATGGCGAATGGCGCTTGAGCGATGGATGGAGGCAGTCGATGATCGAGGCGGCCCCTGAAGGCGAAGGAAGGATGCGGAATCCAAAGAGAAAAAAGAAGTGTCTCCGCTCCAGCTGGACTGCGAAAAAGCTTGTGGAACAGAAAAATCTTCGAGCCAGTTTAGTTGGGCCATGCAGCAGACGGGGAAGAGCAGAAGAGAGAGATATTTGATCAACTATGAAAAAAGGGCTTAAAGTAGCTGTCGTTGGTGCGACAGGCATGGTGGGTCAAGTGATGCGCAAGGTGCTTCATGAACGCCAGTTCCCGGTGGATCGATTCATACCGGTCGCGTCTGAAAAGAGTCAGGGACGGAGCATCTCGTGGGGCAAAGACATGCAGGAAGTGGTCAGCCTCGAACACGCCCTCGAGCAGAAACCCGACATCGCTCTTTTTTCCGCTGGGGGATCGGTTTCCAAGCAGTGGGCCCCCAGATTCGCCGAAAAGGGCTGCTTTGTGATCGATAACTCGAGTGCCTGGCGGATGGATGCGCAGATCCCACTGATCGTGCCCGAAGTCAATGGCCATGTGTTGAAGCCACAGGACCGCATCATTGCCAATCCAAATTGTTCCACGATCCAGCTCATGATGGTCCTCAAGCCCCTGAGTGATCGGTACGGATTGGAACGCGTGCTGGTTTCCACCTATCAGAGTGTGACCGGAACCGGGCAAAAAGCTGCCCAGCAGTTGGAGGAAGAACGCGAAGGGAACGGCAGCGGTGAAAGGGTGTACCCTCATGCGATCGATCTGAACATCATTCCCCATTGCGATGTGTTCGTCGATTCCAACTACACGCGGGAGGAAATGAAATTGCTCCTGGAAAGCCGGAAGATCCTTTGTTTGCCCGAACTCAGGCTCAGCGCAACGGCTGTGCGCATCCCTGTACGCGGCGGACATTCGGAGAGCGTGAATGTCGAACTGAAGGAACAGCCCCGGATTCCTGATGTGCGCGAGCTGTTTGCAGCATTTCCCGGTCTGATCGTCCAGGACGAACCTGAAAAGAATATCTATCCCATGCCTGCATTTGCAGAGGGCAGGGATGAAGTTTTCGTCGGGCGGATCCGTGAAGACCTTTCCCATCCAAGGGCGTTGAATCTGTTCGTCGTTGCAGATAACCTGAGAAAGGGAGCGGCGACCAATGCGGTGCAGATCGCTGAAATGGTTCGTATGATGCATTTCTCTTGAGGAGCCATGAACTTCACCGCGCTGCGAAGTGTCATTATTGAATAAGATCTTCAAAATGAAAGCACGATTGCGCTCCTTGGTTTTTGCTTCTACGCTTTGGAGCGCCTGCCAGGCTCAGGAGGCCAAATCAAAAGAAATGAACGATACAGCAGAAATCCACTACGCCGTATTTGCCTCGGGATGTTTCTGGGGAACGGAGTACTACATGAAACGGATCGAGGGCGTGGTCAGCACGACAGTGGGCTACACGGGCGGAGAGGTGAAAAACCCTTCCTATCGGGAAGTGTGCACAGGTCGGACCGGTCATTACGAAGCAACACGCGTGGGATACGACCCGAAGCAGACAGATTTCGAGACCTTGGCGCGCATGTTCTTCGAGACACACGACCCCACCCAAGCCAACGGACAGGGTCCCGATATCGGTCCGCAATACCGATCGGCCATCTTCTACGCCAATGATGAGGAGAGAAAGACCGCTGAAAAATTGATCGGTCTGTTGGAGGAAAAGGGCTATCCGATAGCGACAGCCGTGTTGCCTGTCCAGACCTTCTACGACGCAGAGGGCTATCACCAAGACTATTACGACCAGAAGGGCGGTCGCCCATACTGCCACAAGTACACGGAACGTTTCTAAGACGCCATAAATCAAAGAAAACATGAAAAAGACCCTTTTACTCGGCCTTGTGGCCACTGTGCTTTGCGCCTTTCTGCCAGAATTCGAAGAGCTGCAGATCGGAGAAACAGCGCCAATGACGGATCGGATGATGAAGGATATATCGGGAAGTGAATTGAGCCTCTCGGATGCAGCTGGGGAGAATGGCCTGCTCGTTATTTTCTCCTGCAATACCTGTCCCTTTGTGATCGGATGGGAAGATCGTTATCCCGAATTGGCGGCACGTACTGCAGCTCATGCCATGGGCATGGTGCTGGTCAACAGCAACACCAAGAAAAGGGGCAACGAAGACTCCATGGAGGCCATGGCGGCACATGCAGCGGAAAAAGGCTACGACTGTGCCTATGTGATCGATCAGCAGAACGAGCTGGCAGATGCCTTTGGTGCGCGGACAACGCCGCATGTTTTCTTGTTCGACAGTGAAATGAAACTCATCTACAAGGGATCGATCGACGATCAATATGAAAACAAAGACCGGGTTGCCACGCGATTTTACTTGAACGATGCCATCGAGGCGGCAGCAATGAATGAAAAACCCGATCCAGCGGAGACCCGGCAGATCGGCTGCAGCATCAAGAGGGGATAACGCTTATTCGATCCGTTCGTAGGCGCCGAGGTCGGGAAGCCCATTGAAACTTCTGAGTTTCCCTTGAATGTCCAAAGGCACCAATGAGCCGTCTTGCAGGTTTCCCATGTCCATGGCAGGGGAGAGCGTGTCCAAGTCAAAGCGATTCACCATGTAATTGCGGAACGCCGGATCTTGGTTTTGCACGATCTGATCGAAATGAGTGGGGTCATTCAGGTTGTAGCTGTTGTCTTCTGGATCGCTTTCCACGCGAAGTAGCACATTGCGGAAGAGGTAATTGTGTGCTCCCTGGCTGTTTTCTCCGATCAGGATCTCCGTATCCCGGTTGCCGTAGATGATGCAATTCCCAAAATAGCAGTCCAGCAATTCCCGGACACGTTCGTTGCCTGCGGCGTCTTCAAAGAAGTTGAACAATCCAATGGAAGGCGTACTGCGCCCTGATCCAAAACTGGCGAAAGTGGAATGCAGGAATTGGTAACGCCCACCCAGAGCAAAGAAGTCGTACAGGCCGCTGTTGCCTACGACGAGGTTTTCTGCTTCCAAATGCCCAAAGCCACCGTACAGTCCTACACGAGAGCTGTTGTAGATGCGCGTGTTGCTTAAACGCACATTGGATGTACCCGAATTGTTGCTGTCCAGACGAACCGCGATGGTCGCATTCTTGATCAGTGTGTTGTTCAGCACATTGTTCTGGCTATTGCCCAAAAAGAGCAGGCCGCCAAACAGTCCGCCCCACTGGCCCGGAACATCGGCGTACCAGGGTTCGAGTCGATCGCCCTGGAAGACGACGGGCTGGTCATAATCGGAAAGCCCGAGCGGATCCGTTTGCAGACTGCCGGCCACGATCATACCCGATCCTGAATGAAAATGGACCTGGGTTTCTGCCGGAATGGTCAAAGTGGCATTCTCTCCGACCAATACGTAGCCATAGACCACATGCGGCAGATCGGCACTCCAGGTCGTGTCGTTGGCGATCACAGAGTAGGGAACGATGTAATTGCCGATCGTGTCGGCCCGATCGGGCAAGTGGAAATAGGCATTCTTGGCCAGGGTGACCAGCTGCACATCCTGCTGTTGGTTCCCCTGCAGATCGAATACGATGCTGTCGGTGTACAGCAGATCGGGGGCGCCCATCACGTCCGCGGTCACTTCGATGAGAATGTACAGGCTGTCTTTGGCCAATAGTTCGATATCCGCGACCGACTTACCGGCTGTTCCGTTCACATTCATCCGAAAGTAGGAGGCATTGCCTCTGCCCAGCCGGATCATGGGAATGCGCACATCCTCATTTGCCGGATTCTTGACCTTCAGGATCCGGGTGCTGCTGCCGATGGTCGTGAAGACCGTGTCGAGGAATATGGTGTCCTGACTGAATTCGAGTTGTTGCGCTGCTGCCGGTGGTGTGGTTTCTTTGCGGCAATTCCACAACAGGAGCAGCAGTCCAAAAAGGGATAGGAGCTTTCGCATCACGGGGGCTAAATTAAGCGCTGAGGGGCCGTCTTGTTTGACATGGATAAACCATTATCTTTGCAGCCCTTCTGAAAGAAGTAAAACGTTCATCATGAGAAAAGACATTCATCCAGACAACTACCGCCTCTGTGTATTCAAGGACATGGGAACAGGTGATCAGTTCATTACGCGTTCCTGCGCCAACACCCGGGACACGGTCGAGGTGGACGGGGTTGAATATCCTCTGGTGAAAATGGAGATCTCCGGATACTCGCATCCCTTCTACACAGGGAAGAAGAAGTTGGTGGATACAGCAGGTCGCGTGGACAAATTCCGCAACCGCTACGCCAAGTTCAAAAAGTGATCGCATTTTTGATTTGCTCAAAGCCTTCCCTTGGGAAGGCTTTTTAATTTGCATACATCTTAACACAGACCATGCATCTGATATTGTTTGACGGACGGGAGCGCGACGCCTTGCTTCCTCTGACCTATACCCGGCCCATGGGTTTGCTCAGGTGGGGCATACTGACCATTGCCGAAAAGTGGGAAAAGGAACTCGGACTGATCCCGGGCTACCTCACCGCAGAACATCTCAAGGAGAAATATCCCTTCCTTCCAGGAGATATGAATCTGTATGTGAACGGAGGGCTTTGCCCCAACGAGGCACTTCTCGATGCGCTGGAAGGACTTGAAGACGGTCAGGCGCTGATCCATGGAGAAGAGCTTCTCGCCTACAAGAGCTCTACGCCCTGGGACGGTGAAGAATGGGAGGAGGATGTGGAAACCTTGGAGTTTGTTCATGAGTACCATCTCTGCCGGCATCCCTACGATCTGTTTCGTCTCAATGGTGAGGAGTTGGAATGTGACTTCCAGAGGCTCACCAGAGGGAGGAGCAGTGCACCCTTGAGTGGGAGCAATACGCTGATCGGTGACCGCATCTTCATTGAAGAGGGTGCACAGGCCGAGGCCGCAACATTCAATAGTTTGAGCGGTCCGATCTATTTGGGAAAGGACAGTCTGGTCATGGAGGGGAGTGTAGTTCGGGGCGGTTTGAGCCTTGGCGAAAGATCGCAACTCAAACTGGCGGCAAAGATCTACGGCCCAACCACGATCGGTCCTCATTGCAAAGTGGGTGGCGAAGTCAGCAACTCTGTCATCATGGGCTATGCGAACAAGGGACACGATGGATTCCTGGGCAATTCGGTACTGGGTGAATGGTGCAATCTGGGAGCGGATACCAACACCTCCAACTTAAAGAACAACTACGCAGAGGTTCGGCTATGGAGCTACGAGAGCAGGCGTTTCGAGTCCACCGGTCTGCAGTTCTGCGGGCTGATCATGGGCGACCACAGCAAGAGCGGTATCAACACCATGTTCAATACAGGTACGCTGGTGGGGGTTTCCTCGAATATTTTCGGTGGAGGCTTTCCCAGGAACTTCATTCCGTCCTTCAGCTGGGGCGGTTCATCCGGTTTCACTGAATACCGATTCGACAAGGCGATGGAAACAGCTGAGAAGGTGATGGGCAGAAGAGGGATCGAGCTCGATGAAGTCGAGCGAGCGGTCCTCCGGCATGTTTTTGACGAATCGGCTGAATTGCGCTAGCCATATTGTCCGATTCCGATTGCGGAACGATGCTTGCCTTTTTTTCGTGCGCTCCAAAAGATCGGAGCCCATTGACAATTTGACTACATGTTTGGACGAGACGATAAATTTCCTTTGAGCGAGGCCGGTTTGCAGGGCAACCCTGAAGATGCGGAATTCATTCCCCTGATGACCTCAGACGATGAGGAAGAGATGAATCAGGAAGACCTCCCGGATATTCTTCCCATACTGCCCCTCAGGAATACTGTGCTGTTCCCAGGAGTGGTGATCCCCATTACCGCAGGTCGGGACAAATCGATCAAACTGCTCAACGATGCGCAGAAATCCGATAGTCTAGTGGGCATACTCGCACAGCGAAATGCAGACGATGAAGATCCTGATCCCGAGAGTCTTTATTCAGTCGGCACACTGGCCAAGATCCTACGAATGTTCAAGATGCCCGACGGAAACACAACGGTCATCCTTCAGGGGAAGAAGCGCTTCCGCATCGAACAGGTCATAGGTGTCGAACCTTACATGCGCGCTACGGTCCATGGATTGCAAGAGCAAAAACCCAAGCGAAGCACAGGCCCATTCAAGGCCCTCATCGATTCGATCAAGGATGTGGCTCTGCACATCATCAAAGAGTCCCCAAATATCCCAACCGAGGCCACGATCGCGGTAAAGAATATCGAGAGTCCCACCTTTCTGGTGAATTTCATTTCGTCCAATATGAATCTGGACGTGCCGGGCAAGCAGCAATTGCTCGAGGAGAACGATCTGGTCAAGCGGGCCAATTCGGTCCTGAAGCATCTCAACAATGAATTGCAGATGCTGGAGATGAAGAACGAGATCCAGTCCAAGGTCAAGACAGAATTCGATCAGCAGCAGCGGGAATATTTCCTTCATCAGCAGATGAAGACCATACAGGAAGAACTCGGGGGCACGTCCTACGAGATGGAGGTCGAGGAATTGCGAAACCGCGGGAATGCAAAAAAATGGCCGGATGAGGTGGCACAGACCTTTGAAAAGGAACTCGGCAAACTGCAGCGACTGAATCCGCAGATGCCGGAGTATTCTGTTCAGCGCAACTATCTCGAACTCTTGCTCGATCTTCCCTGGGACCAAATTTCCAAGGACGATCTCGATCTGAAGCGCGCCCGGAAGATCCTCGACCAAGACCATTTTGGGCTGGAGAAGGTCAAGGAGCGCATCCTGGAATACCTCGCTGTTCTGAAGTTGAAGGGCGATATGAAATCGCCCATCCTCTGTTTGTACGGGCCTCCCGGCGTGGGAAAGACCTCTCTTGGAAAATCTGTGGCCCGTGCCCTGAAGAGAAAGTATGTGCGTGTGGCCCTCGGCGGGCTGCGCGATGAAGCGGAGATCAGAGGACATCGGAAGACCTACATCGGTGCCATGCCCGGTCGGATCATTCAATCCCTTAAAAAAGCGGAGACCTCCAATCCGGTATTTGTGCTCGACGAGATCGACAAGATCTCCTACGGCGGTCAAGGCGACCCCAGCAGTGCCATGCTGGAGGTGCTCGATCCCGAGCAAAACAACAGCTTCACAGACAATTTCGTTGAACTGGGTTATGATCTGAGCAAAGTGCTTTTCATTGCCACAGCAAACAGCCTGAGCAGTATTCAGCCCGCACTCCTGGACCGCATGGAGATCATAGAGATCAACGGCTATACACTGGAAGAAAAGGTGCAGATCGCTCGTAAGTACCTCTTGCCACGTCAACTCAAAGAACACGGACTGAAACGGGATCAGCTGAAACTGAACAAGAGGGCTCTGGAGTTTCTGGTGGAGTCCTACACCAGAGAATCAGGCGTTCGCGGACTGGAGAAAGCTGTCGCCAAGGTCATCCGTCACACGGCGAAGTGCATTGCCATGGAAGAAGCCTATGAGGTGTCTCCAGGCGTAGACGAACTCAAGGAGATCATGGGACCTGAACGTCGGAATCCGGATCGCTATCAGGGAAATGAGGTGGCCGGAGTGGTCACTGGGCTGGCCTGGACGCCTGTTGGAGGCGATATACTTTTCATTGAATCCACCCTGAGCAAAGGGACAGGGAAAGTTTCGATCACCGGGAATCTCGGAGATGTGATGAAGGAATCGGCGACCATTGCCATGGCCTTCCTGAAGTCCCATGCTTCGGACTATGGCCTTTCTTCAGAGGTTTTTAAGAGTTGGGATGTACATCTTCACGTTCC
>RFXV01000120.1 GCA_009921445.1 Flavobacteriia bacterium | reverse complement strand
GTTCTTTCCTCAAAAGGCGTCACCCAGATCTCAGCGGTGATGGGAAGTTGTGTTGCCGGGGGGGCCTACTTGCCCATCATGAGCGATGAGGCCCTGATCGTCGAAAAGACCGGCAGTATTTTTCTTGCTGGTTCCTATCTGGTCAAAGCGGCCATCGGTGAAGACATCGACAACGAATCTCTTGGTGGGGCGGACACACACTGCGAGATCAGTGGGGTCACGGATTATAAGGCCAAAGACGATCAAGAGGCCATCGACACCATAAAAGGGATCATGGGAAAGACCGGAAGGCCGCCCAAAGCTGGTTTCGACCGCATCGAATCCAAAGCGCCGAAAAAAGACGAAAATGAGCTCTACGGGATGCTGCCCGAAGATCGGGCCAAGCCCTACCGAAGTCTCGACCTGATCGAGCGCCTGGTGGACAACAGTGATTTCCAGCAGTACAAGGAGGGATTTGGAAAGACCATACTCTGCGGTTACGCCCGGATCGACGGCTGGGCCGTGGGCATAGTGGCCAACAACCGAGAGATCATCCGGACCAAGAAAGGGGAAATGCAGCTGGGCGGGGTCATTTATTCGGATTCTGCCGATAAGGCGGCCCGGTTCATCGCCAACTGCAATCAAAAGCGCATCCCCTTGCTCTTCCTTCAGGATGTCACCGGCTTCATGGTGGGCTCGCGCTCCGAGCAGGGCGGGATCATCAAGGACGGCGCGAAGATGGTGAACGCAATGAGCAACTCTGTCGTGCCCAAGTTCACAGTGATCGTAGGCAATTCATTCGGAGCAGGGAATTACGCCATGTGCGGCAAGGCCTATGATCCGAGACTCATCGTGGCCTGGCCTTCAGCGCAATTGGCCGTAATGGGCGGAGAGCAGGCCGCCAAGGTGCTTCTTCAGATCGAGAAAGCCCGATTGAGCAAAGAGGGGAAATTCGGCGAGAAAGAAGAGAAGGAGTTGCTCGACCGCATCGGAAAGCGATACAAGGAGCAAATGTCTCCTTTCTATGCAGCCTCCCGCATGTGGGTGGACGCCATCATCGATCCGCTGGACACCCGTGCTTGGGTCAGTGCAGGCATCGAAATGGCCGACCACAATCCTGAAGTAAAGGCCTTCAATATGGGCGTGCTCCAAACCTGATGGACGAATATTTCGAACTCGGATACGTCAAAAAAACGAGCGGGCTGAAAGGTATGCTGCTGGTCCAGCCGGATACCGACCGACCCGCGCACTACCTCGGAACCGACGCTTTCTTCCTTGAAGAATCCGGACAGGCAGTTCCCTTCTTCGTCGAAGAATGTAGTTTGGACAGCAAGGGCCTAATGCGCGTTCGCTTTGAAGAGATCGAGGACGCCGATGCAGCCCGTCGGTTCGTGGGAAAAAAGGTTTTCCTGCCGCTTCACCAGCTTCCTGCTCTCGAGGGAAAGCAGTTCTATTTCCACGAAGTGATCGGATGGAAAGCCATCGATGAGAACGATCGGCCCATCGGATCCATTTTGGATGTTCTCGACAGAGGGCCGCAGGAATTGCTCCTGGTGAAAAGTCCGGAGGACAAAGAAGTCTACCTCCCACTGGCAGACGACTTTCTCCTTGAAGTGGACCGCACTAAAAGAGAATTGAAACTTGTCGTACCTGAAGGTTTGCTCGATCTCTGACCTTGTATCCTTTAAGGGATTCCGGCAGAATGTTTCTCTTCCTGTACTTAGGAGCCATCTTTCGGATAAAATCTCTTTCGCAGAGCCCCGGACAAACGAACCAAAAGGATCAAAGCCGGAACTTCGACCAACGGACCCACCACGCCGGCAAAAGCCTCACCTGAATTCAGACCAAATACGGCAATCGCGACGGCAATGGCCAGCTCAAAGTTGTTTCCTGCTGCGGTAAAGGAAATGGCCGCGTTTTGGTCATAACGAGCACCCGACATTTTACTGATGAAGAAACCAATAAGAAACATCAGTGAGAAGTAGATCAACAATGGGATGGATATACGCAAGACATCAAAGGGAATGTCTACGATCATTTCTCCTTTGAGTGAAAACATCAATACGATCGTGAAAAGAAGGGCAATGAGGGTCAGGGGTGCGATCTTGGGCAGATAGGTGGATTCATACCATTCCAATCCTCTGGATCGGATCAGCCACCAACGGCCCAACGCACCTGCTAAAAAAGGTATGCCCAAATAAATGGCTACACTTCCTGCAATGGTTTGGATGGAAATGTCGACCAAGGCTCCCGGGTAGCCGAAATATGGAGGAAGTACCGTAATGAAAAGCCATGCATAAAAGCTGTAAGTGAACACCTGAAAAAGGCTGTTGAGCGCCACCAAGCCCGCCCCATATTCTGGACTGCCATCGGCAAGATCGTTCCAAACCAACACCATGGCAATACACCTGGCCAGTCCAATGAGTATGAGCCCGACCATGTACTGCGGATGGTCTTGTAAAAACAAAAGAGCCAGGCCGAACATAAGTAAGGGGCCGATGATCCAATTGAGCAAAAGAGAAACAGACAGAATCCGCACATCTTTGAAAACCTCTGGGAGCAGTCGATAATTCACTTTTGCCAGAGGCGGGTACATCATGATGACGAGCCCGATGGCAATGGGAATATTGGTACTTCCAAAACTCAGGGACTCGATACCTAGAGCAACGGATGGAACAAAATAACCTATGCCAACGCCAAACAACATGGCCAAAAAGATCCACAAGGTCAAATAGGCATCCTGGAAACCGAGTCTTTTTATCTGCACACTGTCAATTCAAGCCAGAAAACACAATGCCCATTTAGTCAACAAGAGGCTGGACCCATGATCTGAAACTACTCTCATGGCTGCACAGTCATGGGCAGCAGGTCAATTCGTTGCAGATATCCCGAGACCTTGAAAATCATGACTACAGATGAATCACCTCGTCATAAGCGTCCGCAGATGCTTCCATGACCGCTTCGCTCATGGTCGGGTGCGGATGTACACTCTTGACGATCTCCATTCCTGTGGTTTCCAACTTTCTGGCCACTACGGCCTCTGCGATCATTTCCGTAACATTGGCCCCGATCATGTGGCAGCCCAGGAATTCTCCGTATTTCTTGTCGAAGATGACCTTGACAAAACCATCCTTGTGTCCGGCCGCACTGGCCTTCCCACTGGCTGAGAAGGGGAACTTGCCCACCCGGATCTCGTATCCTGCTTCCTTGGCCTGTTTTTCGGTCATTCCCACCGAAGCAATTTCAGGGGAGCAATAGGTGCAACCAGGGATATTTCCGTAGTTCAGCGGTTGGGGATGATGTCCGGCGATCTTTTCGACACAAATGATGCCCTCGGCACTTGCCACGTGCGCAAGCGCCTGTCCGGGAACACAATCACCAATGGCGTAAACGCCGCTCACATTGGTCTGATAGAATTCGTCCACAGTGATCTTTCCCTTCTCGGTCTTTATCCCCAATTCCTCAAGCCCAATGCCCTCGATATTCGCATGAACACCCACGGCTGAAAGAACCACATCGCATTCGATCTGCTCCTCGCCCTTTGGTGTTTTCACCTGTACCACACACTGCTTGCCCTTGGTGTCCACAGAGGTCACTTCGCTCTTGGTCTTGATGGCGATGCCCTGTTTCTTGAAACTGCGTTCGAGCTGTTTGCCCACTTCCTCGTCTTCCAGCGGAACGATCTGTGGCAGATATTCAACGATGGTCACATCCGTTCCCATGGCATTGTAGAAGTATGCAAATTCCACTCCTATCGCACCTGATCCAACGACGACGAGCTTCTTGGGTTGCTTAGGCAAGGTCATCGCCTCACGGTACCCGATGATCTTCTTGCCATCCTGAGGAAGACTGGGCAACTGCCGGCTTCTTGCACCGGTAGCTATGATGATGTGCTTGGCCGTGTGCTCCGTTTCCTTTCCGGATGCATCCTTCACGCGTACTCTTTGGGGAGAGATCAATCGCCCATCGCCCATGATCACCTCGATCTTGTTCTTTTTCATCAAGAACTGGACTCCGTTGCTCATCCCTTCGGCCACTCCTCTGCTCCTTTTCACAACCGAGGAAAAGTCGTGTCTGGCATCCTTTATCTCAATGCCGTAGTCGCCCGCATGGCGGATGTAATCAAATACATTGGCGCTCTTGAGCAAGGCTTTGGTCGGAATGCAGCCCCAATTCAGACAGATCCCGCCCAAACTTTCCCGTTCGATCACGGCAGTCTTCAGGCCGAGTTGAGCCGCGCGAATGGCCGTGACATATCCTCCGGGGCCGCTGCCCAATACGATGACATCAAAATTCATGAATAGCTAGTTTTGCGATCGCGCAAATTTACATTAAGCCCATCATTATCCACCCGCAGAATTCATGACCGATCAGCTTCAGGATCCCTTTCGAAAAGAAGAGGAAAAAGAACGGCCTCAGGGACCCGAATGGATGTCCGACCGACCCAAAAAAGCCCTCGAACAACTCTATAAATGGACCCGCTTCCTCGGGATCTCCGGCAGTATCATTTCCGCATTCATCTTGCTGAACGGACTCGCTCTATTCGCCAACCCGACCGCAGCCGAACAAGCCCTTGGCGGAGCACTTCCCGGCGTGGATCTGCGAGGCATCGCCCTGTTGTACATCGCCTTTGGAGCTGCATACATCATCCCGATGCGGCATCTGCTGAAGTTCAGTCGGCAGATCGAACTCTATTTCAAACGCGAACAGCTGGAACAGGCGGTAGAGGCACTGATCAGCATCAGCCACTTCTTCAAGATCATTGGTTTTGTGGTGCTCCTCTTCCTGGGCGTCTACATCCTTGGAATGATGGGGAGCATGGTCAGTCTTTGATGGCCACGGCACTGATCTCCACATTCACCCCAAGCGGCAGACCAGCCACGGCTACTGTCTCACGTGCCGGCTGAGATTTATCGAAATACGCGGCATACACCTCATTCACGATGGGAAAGTGCTTCATGTCTGAAAGAAAGATGCTGCACTTGACCACCTGCTCCATCTCCATTCCTCCTGCGTGAAGGACGGCCTTCAAATTGTCCAGGACTTGTCGGGTCTCCTCTTCTATGGAACCCATGATCAGCTTGCCGCTTTTTGGATCCAAGGCGATCTGTCCGCTGCAATAAAGCGCATTATCTGTTTTGATGGCCTGGCTGTACGGACCAATGGGTTCGGGTGCATGATGGGTGAAAACAATGGAAGACATAAGAATCGGTTAGATGAGGGAAAAGTAAAATATTTGCCCTTCGCATGGAGCCACACATTCTGCTGCTCGACAACTTCGACAGCTTCACATACAATTTAAAGCACCACCTCTGCGCCCTTGGGGCTAAAGTGGAAGTGATGCGAAACGACCGGAACGACTGGCATTCCTTCCAGGGCAGCCACATTGTG
>RFXV01000119.1 GCA_009921445.1 Flavobacteriia bacterium | reverse complement strand
CGACAAACTGGAAGGAGCTCACACAGCATCAAGGAATCACCGAGATCGATGTTGAGGACTATGACGGGAACATCGTTCCAGGCTTCGAAGTTTTCGACGATCAACACCCATACGGCGAGACCCTGCCACAAAAGCTCAAGCATGTTCAATGTTTCCTTTATCAGTGCTCGGAAGGCAACATTCCAAACATGCCCCTTTTCAAAGCCGTCGAGCGACTCGCCGACGAAATGAAAAACGTGATCATCGCATACGAACCTGTCTGGGCCATTGGAACCGGAGAAACAGCCACCGTGGAGCAGGCTGGATCCATGCACCACTTCATCCGATCGGTACTTGAAGAACGCTTTGGCGAATCAACATCTGAAGCCACAAGCATTTTATACGGTGGAAGTGTCAAGCCCGCCAATGCTGCCGATCTGTTCGCACACGCGGACATCGATGGAGGACTTGTGGGCGGAGCCAGTCTAAAAGCGGATGACTTCATTCGCATCATTTACGCCATGGGGGGATGAGTTGGCTGGCCTTGGAGATCGATCTGCCGCAGGACGGCGAAGTGGAGATCGCATCCGCCTTTCTTCAAAATCTCGGTTTTTCCTATTTCGAGGAGCAGTCGTCCACACTGATCGCCTACTGGGAAGATCCGGAAACAGCTCCCGACCCCGATCGGGTCCGCTCTGTGCTGAAGGGGCTGCAGGTGGCCGATATCCGGACAGAGCCCTTGGAGGACCGCAACTGGAACGAAGAGTGGGAGCGGAATTATCCCGCTGTGGAGATCGGTGATTTTTGCCGGATCCGTGCGCCCTTTCACGAGCCGTCAGAACGATTTGCGTTTGAATTGGAAGTTCGTCCGGCCATGGCCTTTGGTACGGGCCATCACGCCACCACTTCTTTGGTCATCCGCTTGATGGAAGAGATCGAGCTCAGCGGAGAGCATGTGCTGGACATGGGTTGCGGAACAGGTGTGTTGGGCATCCTGGCCGAAAAGAAAGGCGCTCGGGAAGTCGTGCTGGCTGATAATTTTGACTGGGCCTGTGCGAGTACTGAAGAAAACATCGGCCGGAATGAATGCACACATTGTCGTGTGGTCCACGGAGGCCCAGAAGCCCTTGATGGGTCAGAAGCAGCCTTTGACTTGATCCTCGCAAATATCAATCGGAACGTCCTTCTTGAACACATTCAGAGCTATCATCAACTGACAGCAAAAAAGGGGCGATGGATCCTGAGTGGATTCTATGCCCACGACGCAGCGCCGATTCGAGCGCAGGCGGAGAAATATGGATGGCAGGCCGGGCGTTCAGTAGAACAAGACGGATGGGTCGCACAAGAATTCCAAAGAGCATGAGACACCTTCTGATCTTCTTCGCTTTGTTGCTGAGTGTCGGACTGCACGGGCAGCAGCTGAAGAAGTTTCACGAAGAACCAGACCGCTTCATTGCGGATCTGAACGATTACTTCCTGAGTTTCAGTGAAGACTATGGCGACTCAGAGTCTTTATTCCTTCGTTTTCGGGATGTGTTTCTTCAGGAATGGAGCGAAGCACAACAACAGGACCTGATCAGCAGCTGCAATCACATGTTGCGCAAGCGGGTCAAGGATCATCGCTCATGGGTTTCGCTACTTGCTGGTTCACTCGCTCTATACGATCAGGAAGGAGAGGAAATTCTGAGCAGCTGGCTGGTTCACTTAAAGAAGTTCAGTGGTTCTTCGCCCAAAAGGATCACCTCGGAATACCTCTACTCCTGCATGCTGAACCTCACCGATAGTCTGGTTTCCGATATGCGCAATGTCGGTTGGAAGGCAGAAGGAGGGATCAGAGAATTCAGGATGGAACCTGAACCCTTGTTCGTCTATTCGGACATCGACCTGATCGGCTTTTTTAGGGCGGACAGCACACTCATTGAAGGCACTTCGGGCATTCTTTATCCCTTGCGGAATCAATTTGAGATCGAGGGAGGAACGGTCTATTTCACCCGATCGGGTTTTGGACAGGATACGCTCTATGCCGAGTTGAACAGGGCGACCATCGAACTGGGCCACGAAGGCTTTGAAGCAGACAGTGTGACCTTGTACAGCGAGATCTACCTGCAGGAACCCACATTGGGGCATTTCATGGAGCAGTTGAGTGCCAATCGGGCCGATTTCCCCCGGTTCGAATCTTACAGCAACCAGATCAGACTGAAGGACATCGTGCCGAATGTCGACTATGTGGGCGGATTTCATGTGCTCGGAGACAAGTTGTTCGGCAGCGCCAGTGGGTCCAAAGATTCGAAGCTCTTCTTCAAGTATGACAGCATTCCGCTTGTTCGTGTGAGTTCGGATCGCTTCCAGTTCAAAGGGGATGTGATCCGCGCCGAAGACGCCCGGGTGGCCATTTACATCAAGGACGATTCCATCTCGCACCCCAGGCTCACCGTGCAGTACATCGTTCCCAGAGAAACGCTTACCCTCCTGCGACCGGACAAAGGCAGCGGGCAGACTGCTTTTGCCAACTCTTACCACAACATGGCCATGTATCTCGATATCATTCAGTGGAACATGAAGAAGCACAGCATCAGCATGGGCAATCTCCAATCGGAGGGCATGAGTGCTTCGGTCTTCGAGTCGGATCAGTATTTCCGAGGCGAGAGGATGCGCGCCCTTCAGGGGCTGAGCAATGTTCATCCATTGGCTCAGCTCAAACGCATGACGGAGCTTGCCGATTCACTCAATTTTGGATTGAAGACAGTGCAGCGCGTACTCCCGGTGACCCAGGTAAAAGCCGAGCGTTTCCTTTTGCAGATGATGGTGGCAGGTTTCGTGGATTACGACTTGCTGAGCCAGCGGGCCACAGTTCGCCCCCGGACCTTTGAATATCTGCAGAACTACAGCGGCAGGAGGGATTATGATGTCATCAGCTTCCAAAGCAGGACCTCGAAGGGAGAGAATGCACGCCTGAGCCTGCTCGACCATAAACTGGAGATCAAGGGGATCCGACAGATCGCAGTTTCCGATTCTCAAAAGGTGGCCATGTTCCCGTATGGCCGTAAGATCGAGATGAACGAAGGCTTTGATTTCAAGTTCGATGGGGTGATCCAGGCCGGCCGATTCACCTATTGGGGCCATGATTTTCTGTTCAATTACGATCAGTTCAGGATCAGTATGACCGATATCGACTCCATGAAATTCAAGGTGCAGTCATTTACAACGGATGCCATGGGACGAAGACCTCTGCGCTATGTCCGGACCACCCTTCAGGATTTCAACGGCGAGCTGTACATCGACAAACCGAACAACAAGTCCAGCAGGCGCGTCTATCACGACTATCCCATTTTCACCTCTGGCAAGAAGAATTATATCTATTACGACCGCAGGGATATTTACGACCGCGTGTACCCGAGGGAGACATTTTTCGTTGAGGTCCACCAGTTCACGATCGACAGTCTGGACAATGCCACCGCTGAGGGCCTTTCTTTTGATGGCACCTTCGTATCAGCAGGGATCTTTCCTGAAATGGAACAGACTTTAAGGGTGCAAAGGGACTACAGTTTGGGTTTCCGCATTGCAACGCCTCCGGAAGGATTGTCGGCCTATGACGGCGCTGGCCAATTCACAGACAGTCTGAGTCTGGATGAATCCGGTTTGGTAGGCGGTGGATCCATCCGGTATTTGTCTTCCCTTTCCCAGGGCAAGGCCATCACCTTCTTTCCTGATTCGGCCACGGGTATGACCGAAGTTTTCGACCTGACGGCGGAAGCCGGGACCGCCTACCATCCGCCTGTCCGTGGAACCGGAAGCTTCTTGCGCTGGCTGCCGAATGAGGATCGGCTGGAACAGAGCAGCCGGGAGAAACCTTTTGAGATGTATGATGAGGTCGACATGCTCGGTACCGGTACGCTTGCTCTGACACCAACGGCTTTGGAGGGAAGGGGACAGATCGATTTTCTCAATGCCCAGATGCACTCAAAGGACTTTGTCTTCCAGAACCGGAGATTCGATGCCGAACACGCTGATTTTCGCATCCGGCCTTACGCCGGAGCCGACTGGGCGTTCAGTTCGTGGCAGGCACGTTCCTCTGTGGACTTCGATGAGCAGGCTGGTCGTTTCGAAATGCTCGATTCATCCTACCACTTTGCCTTTGATGTCAATCAGTACGACGCCTACATGGATCGCGCAGACTGGGACATACAAGCCAAGACCTTCAATGTGAAGAACCACGAGGAAGGAAAATTATCGCCCATGATATCCGTGAACAAAGCACAGGACTCCCTTCATTTTGACGCGGCATCGAGCAAATTCAGCCTCTTGAATTCGGTTCTGGAAGTCTTCGGAGTGGAGCAGATCAAAGTGGCCGATGCGAGCATTGAGCCAGACAGTGGCCGTGTGACCATCGATACAGCGGCCAACATGCGCCTGCTCGATAAATCTGTTCTTTTGGCCAATCGTTTCACCCGGCATTTCAACCTCTATGATTGTTCTCTGAAGATCCAGTCGAGGAATCGCTACAGCGGAAATGGCATTCTGGAATATGTCGATCAGGATGAGACCCCCTGGCCGCTTTATTTCCACACGCTTGGTGTGAACAAGGATCTCGAATCGGTAGGGTCGGCCGATGTGAAGCCGGAGGACGAGTTCTATATGAGTCCATTCTTCGGGTTTCAGGGAAAAGTGGAAATGCTGGCGAGTGCAAAGTATCTGACCTTCAACGGTAAGACGAATATCCAAAGCAGCTGCTCCAATATCTCGACCACCTGGTTCCCCTTTCGGTCGCCCATCGATCCGAACAACATTGTGATCGACCTGCCCAAGTTTGGAGAGGACAAGGCTGCTGAGCGACTGTTCAACGGCATCTTCATCGCCAATGATTCGACCTCTGCCTATTCGGCCTTCCTGAGTCGGGCGAGCAAGCGGGCGGACATAGAGATCATCCGCTCCGATGGACAACTGCTTTACGACGAAGATCTGTTCTCGTATGTCATCGCGCGGGAGGACCGGATCGACGATGAGGACCATCCGGGAAATTATCTGATCCTTCAAAACAAAGACTGTTATACAGAAGGTCAGGGAAGTTTGAGTTTGGGAGAAAAGACAGGATTGCTCAAGATCGGTACCTATGGGCGAGCCAGACACGATCTGAAGAGTGACCGCATTGAGATCGATGCACTAATGGGCATTGAATTTCCCTTCGACAAGGGCATCATCGAGGACATAGCCGATGCGGTCATTGCAGGCGATGGCCGTGGAACAGTGGACATCTCCCGACGGGCATTTCGCGTGGCCATGAATGAGCTGATGACAGCCGACGATATCTATGACTTTGATGAGGAGGTCGAACTCTATGGGGCACCCGATGAAGTGCCGGACGCGCTTAGGAACACCTTCACCTTCAGTGATCTC
>RFXV01000118.1 GCA_009921445.1 Flavobacteriia bacterium | reverse complement strand
GGTCGGCACTCGGAAGCCTGAGTCGATGAAACGCTACGGGCTCATCGGCAGATCTCTTGGTCATTCGCAATCCCCTGAAATCTTTCGAAAGCGCTTCGAAGAGTTGGGGATCGATCATTCCCACGATTATAAGGCGTTTGAATTGGCGGACATTCAGGAACTGCCTGAGCTGCTGGCCGATCCGGAAATTCACGGACTCAATGTGACCGTCCCTTACAAGGAAGCCGTCCTCCCCTATTGCAGCGAACTCTCCGGTGAAGCAAAGGCCATCGGCGCCGTGAATGTTTTGAAGCGAGTCGCCCCTGGCTGGAAAGGATACAATACCGATGTCCATGGCATCTCCTCTTCTTTGGAGGATGTTCCTCAGGAACAATTGAAAGCCGCACTCATCCTCGGATCGGGAGGCGCATCCCATGCCGTTGCCCATGTCTTGGAACAAATGGATTCAAAGGTGCGGATCGTCAGTCGGAAAGGACCTTTGGGTTATGCAGATCTGAACGCTGAAATACTCGCCGAATTTCCGTTGATCATCAACACTACGCCCTTGGGCAGTTTTCCCGAAACCGGATCCTGCCCTGATATTCCATACGAACTGCTGGGCGCGGGTCACGTACTGTGGGATCTGACATACAATCCTGAACAGACCCTTTTTCTGAAGAAGGGGTCCGAACAGGGTGCCATGGTCATGAACGGCATGAAGATGCTTTTGACCCAGGCAGAAGCCAGTTGGGATATTTGGAAAAAGTCTGTTTAGGTCGGGGCCAACGGCTATTTTTACCGGCCCAATCGTCAAGGCCACGCTATGGAAGACGCTGCAAAAGATCCGATCGAATCAAAGACCGACCCGAATGTGGAAGGGTCCCCAACATCTGCTGAGCCAAAGCCTGCTCAGGAGCTGGAAGAAGCCCAGGAAAATGATGGACAACCCGATCAGGCGCCGACAGAGGAGCAGATCGAGACGGAAGCGATAGAAGATCCTGCAGAGGGAGAAGCTGAGGAATCAGTGGAATCTGAGGAAGAAGCCACAGAAGAGCTTCCTGATCTGATCGCTATGGATACTGAGGACCTTGTGGGTCTGGCGGCCCGTTCCCTAAAGGAGCGGCCCATCTCCGATCTGCGATCGCTGATGGAGGGCATTCAGCGCGCTGTTCAGGAGCGGTTTGAAGCCGTGTACGAGGAGAATAAGCGGCTTTTTTTGGAACAAGGCGGAAACGAGATCGACTTCAGGTTCCACAATCCGCTGCGCGATTCCTTCCTCAAGACCTACAGAGAATACAAGAGCAAAAGACGCTCGTATTACCAATTACTGGAAAAGGAGTTGCAGGTGAACCTGCAGCGCAAGAAGGCCTTGATCGAGGAACTGAAGCAGCTGCTCCAAAAAGAAGAATCGCTTTCGGAATCATTCAAGGAACTCAAAAGCATTCGCGAACGATGGAATGAAACCGGTCCTGTACCCAAGACCGAGAGCGACAATATTTGGAAGACCTGGCACTTTCATCTGGACAACTTCTACGACTATGTGCGGATCAACGACGATCTGCGCGATCTTGATTTCAAGAAGAACCGGGAGGCCAAAGAGCAGCTTTGCCTGGAGGCTGAAGGTCTTTTCGATCTGGAGCACATCGGGCAGGCATTGGGCAAATTGCAGGATCTGCACAAGCAATGGAAGCGGATCGGACCGGTGGAACCCGATTTCCGGGAACCCCTTTGGGAACGTTTCACTGCCGCTACGCAAAAAATGCATGAGCGCCGGGAAGTCCATCGAAAGGAGCTGGCAGAAAGGGACGAAGAGCGCATCGAGGGAAAGAAAGCCGTTCTGGAGCAGATGGAGGCCTTTTCCACCGAGGGAATGGAGCGCCACGATCAATGGAAGAGGGCCACGGAGGAACTTGAAGGCCTCTTTGATGCCTTCAAGAAGCTAGGACGGGTGAATCATCCGGAGAACGATGAGTTGTGGAAGCGTTCCAAGGATGCCTACCGACACTTTCAACAAAAGAAGAACGAGCACTACAAGGAAGTCAAGAAGGATCTGAAGGCCAATCTTGAGGCCAAGGAAAAATTGGTGGCCCGTGCCCTGGAACTGCAGGACAGCGATCAATGGCGGGACACATCCAATGAGTTGAAAAAACTGCAGCAGGACTGGAAAGCCATCGGAGTCACCCAGAAGAAGGAAGGCGATCGCGTCTGGTCTGAATTCCGTTCTGCCTGCGACCACTTCTTCCAGCGTATGAAGGAGGACAGAAAGGCGTACAAGGCCAAGCAAAAGGACCTGGCGGCACAAAAGATGGCTGCGGTAGAGGAACTGAAGGCATTGGTGGGTGACGAAAAGAAACTAAGCAAGAAAACGCTCCTGGATGCAGCGAAGAAATACCGCAGCCTTGGACGGCTCGGACGCGACTTCCAAAAGACCGAAGACCTCTTTGAGGAAACGCTGCAGCAGGGTTTCGACAAGCTGAAGATGGACCGAATGGAGGCCTCCAAGGTGCAGTTCGAACAGAAACTGGAAAGTTTGAACGCTCAGGGAGACCAGCGTGGCATCGAAAGGGAACGTCAGCAGCTCAGAAGACTGCTTGACGAGGCGCAGAAGGAAGTACAGCAGCTCGAGAACAATATCCAGTTCTTCCGATCAGGGAAGGGCACCAATCCACTGATCAAACAGGTGGAGAATAGGATCGGTCGGGAAAAAGAAAAGGTCGAATCACTGCGGGCCCAACTCAGAAGCCTGAACAAGGCCACTCAGGAGAAAGGCTGATCCATGGCGTTCCGCATCCAGTCGGATTTTTCACCGATGGGCGATCAGCCACAGGCGATCGATCAACTGACACAAGGCATTGAGCAGGGCTATCCACATCAGACTTTGCTCGGTGTGACGGGTTCCGGGAAGACCTTTTCCATCGCCAATGTGGTGGAACGGGTCCAGCGCCCCACTTTGGTTCTCAGCCACAACAAGACACTGGCCGCTCAGCTCTACGGTGAATTCAAGCAGTTCTTTCCGGACAACGCGGTGGAATATTTTGTTTCCTACTACGATTACTATCAGCCAGAGGCCTACATCCCCAGTTCCGGAACCTATATTGAGAAAGACCTTTCGATCAATGACGAGATCGAGAAGATGCGTTTGAGCACCACCTCTTCCCTGCTCTCCGGTCGTCGGGATGTGCTGGTTGTCGCCTCGGTCAGCTGCCTGTACGGCATTGGCAACCCAGAGTCCTTCTATTCGCAGACCATAGAAGTATATCAGGGGATGAATATTTCCCGTCAGGCATTTCTACACGCACTTGTGGCTGCGCTCTATTCCCGAACAGAAGGCGAGTTTGCCCGGGGAAGTTTCCGGGTGCGGGGGGATGTGGTGGACCTCTTCCCCGCCTATGCCGATACGGTGTATCGTTTTCATTTTTGGGGCGACGAGATCGAAAAGATCGAGAACTTCCCACCAGAGATCCCTGATCAAACGGAGATCGTCGAGCGCATTCGGATCTTTCCTGCCAATCTGTTTGTGACCTCCAAAGACAAGCTGAACGGGGCCATCCATCAGATACAGGACGATCTGATGGACCAGGTGGGCTTCTTTTCCAATCAGGCCAGATTGCTGGAAGCCAAGCGACTTGAGGAGCGGACGAATTTCGATCTGGAAATGATCCGGGAGCTGGGTTATTGCTCGGGCATTGAAAACTACAGCCGCTACCTCGATGGCAGGCAACCTGGACAGCGTCCCTTCTGCCTGTTGGATTACTTCCCAGACGATTTTCTCATGGTCATCGATGAAAGCCATGTCACTGTTTCTCAGGTACGGGCGATGTACGGTGGAGACCGCAGCCGAAAGGAGAATCTGGTGGACTATGGCTTCCGACTGCCTGCGGCTTTAGACAATAGGCCGCTGCAGTTCGAGGAATTCGAACAGCTTCAGAACCAGGTGATCTACGTGAGTGCCACGCCGGCAGAATATGAATTGCAGCGATCGGAGGGCATTGTTGCAGAGCAGCTCATCCGACCCACCGGATTGCTCGATCCCCGGATCGAGGTTCGCCCTTCGGAGAATCAGGTGGACGACCTGCTCGAGGAGATCCGAAAACGCTGCGAGATCGACGAACGCGTTCTGGTGACCACCCTGACCAAACGCATGGCAGAAGAACTCACCAAATACCTCACCCGATTTGGTGTGCGCTGCCGCTACATCCATTCAGATGTGGACACTCTGGAACGGGTGGAGATCATGCGTGATCTTCGCCTAGGGCTCTTCGATGTGCTCATCGGAGTGAATCTGTTGCGGGAGGGACTCGATCTGCCTGAGGTTTCATTGGTCGCGATCATGGATGCCGACAAAGAGGGCTTCTTGCGCTCCGAACGTTCGCTGGTACAGACGATCGGCCGAGCCGCACGGAACATCAACGGCCTGGCCATCATGTACGCGGAGAAGATCACAGACAGCATGAAGGACACCATCGAGGAGACCGACCGCAGGCGTTCCCGTCAGGCGGCCTACAACAAAGAGCACGGGATCACCCCTCAGGCACTGAAGAAGAGCAAAGAGCAGATCTTGGCACAAACCACGGCAGCCAGCGGCAAAAAGGCCTACGAAGAGCCGCAATGGCAGGATCTGCAGGCGGCAGAGGAAACCATGGATTACACAGACAAGAAAAGCCTGGAAAAGGCCGTTGAGAAGACCCGAAAGGAAATGGAGAAAGCGGCCAAAGCACTGGATTTCATTCAGGCAGCTGCCTTGCGTGACCGGCTGCTCGAACTCGAGTCCAAAAGAAGCACTGTCCGCGGCTGATTCAATAGCCCAGCAGCTCCCCGTCCACCTCAGTGTCTCGGATGAACGACCAGCTTTTCTGAAGGTCGTGGTGAAAGATGCGGTCCCCCTCGATGACGGGCACCTGCTCCCGATACTGATCGATCAAAGCCGTCAGGAATGAAGATGTCTTCCGCCCGGAAAGATGAAGGGCTTGGGTGGCCGAAAGCAATTCGATGGCGAGGATCTGTTCCACATTGTCGAGCAATGGCAGCAATCGAGTGGCCGCATTGGCGCCCATGGAGACGTGGTCTTCCTGGTTTTGGGAACTCGGAATACTGTCCACTGAAGCAGGCATCGCCAGGGACTTGTTCTTGCTCGCTATGGATGCCGCGGTGTATTGCGGGATCATCAGACCGGAATGCAAACCTGGGTCCGCCGTCAGGAAAGAGGGCAGCCCGCGGGTTCCGGATATCAGCTGATAGACACGCCGCTCAGAAATATTGCCCCATTCCGAAATGGCCAAAGCCAGTTGATCCAGCGCAAGAGCGATGGCCTGCCCATGGAAGTTTCCTCCACTCAGCACATCCTCGCCTGGGAAAATGGTCGGATTGTCCGTCACCGAATCGATCTCCCGCTCCACCACTCCTTGTACATATTGAAGTGTT
>RFXV01000117.1 GCA_009921445.1 Flavobacteriia bacterium | reverse complement strand
TCTTCGTTTGCTCACGATCCTGTTGAGCATTTGGTTCATTGTGAGTTTTGGTTTTGGGATCCTGCTGGTGGATGTACTCAACACTATGCGCATCGGTGGCTTCAAACTGGGGTTCTGGTTTGCCCAGCAGGGATCGATCTACGTTTTCATTGCGCTTATCTTCATCTATGTGAGGAGAATGAACCGCCTGGATAAGGAATACGATCTGGACGAATAAAGGACGACTGCAGTGGATATTCTCAGCTGGACCTATCTGATCGTTGGCATCACCTTCGCCCTGTACATCGGCATCGCGATCTGGTCCAAAGCGGGGAGCACCGAAGAGTTCTACGTTGCCGGAGGCGGGATATCGCCTTTGGCCAACGGCATGGCCACAGCCGCCGATTGGATGTCGGCAGCCTCCTTCATTTCCATGGCTGGGCTCATCTCCTTCAGCGGATACGACGGTTCGGTCTACCTGATGGGCTGGACAGGTGGATATGTTCTGCTGGCCCTTCTGCTCGCCCCCTACCTGCGAAAATTTGGAAAATTCACGGTGCCTGCCTTCATCGGTGACCGTTACTATTCCAATACGGCCCGAACGGTGGCTGTGGTCGCTGCTCTTTTTGTCTCATTCACCTACGTAGCCGGTCAGATGCCCGCCATCTTTCTGAGTATGATGCTGGTGGATTCACCCTTTCCGCAGATCGGATTCGGAGGAAAAGTAGAGGACGGCTCATACTTGCTGGATAAACTGGATGGCGTTCTGACCGAATTGGGATTCTCCGCTTACACCGAAGGCAGCCGGTCCACCATCGACATCTTTTGCATCACGGCGGCACTGATGCTCGGGACTGCTGGTCTCCCCCACGTGATCGTTCGCTTTTTCACCGTACCCAGGGTCAGGGATGCACGAAAGTCGGCTGGCTATGCCCTGGCATTCATTGCCATCTTGTACACCACGGCACCGGCGGTTGCCGCCTTTGGGATGTACAACATGCTCGAAAGCATTCAGAACAAAGAAGTCTCAGAACTTCCGCAGTGGGTGAGCAACTGGCAGGAGACAGGACTGATCGCCATCGAAGACAAGAATTCGGACGGGAAGGTGCAATATGCCCAGGATGCCGCCCAAAATGAGCTGACGATCGACAAGGACATCATGGTACTGGCCAACCCGGAGATCGCCCAGCTGCCCAATTGGGTCATCGGTTTAGTGGCGGCTGGCGGACTGGCAGCGGCACTCAGCACGGCTGCGGGCCTTCTCTTGGTGATCTCTACTTCCATCTCTCACGATCTGATCAAAATGCAGATCAACCCGGCTATTTCGGAGAAAGGTGAACTGATCGCAGCCCGGGCAGCTGCTGTGGGAGCGGTGATCCTCGCCGGTTATTTTGGCATCCATCCACCGGACTATGTTGCGGCTGTTGTGGCTTTGGCCTTTGGCTTGGCTTCGGCTTCCTTTTTTCCCGCGCTCCTGATGGGCATTTTTTCCAAAAAAATGAACAAGGAAGGTGCGATCTCTGGCATGATCGCAGGATTGGGGCTGACTCTATTTTACATCCTGAAATACAAATTCGGGCTTTTTGGAGGAGGTGGCCCGGAAGCCTTCTGGCTGGGTGTTTCTCCCGAGGGCTTCGGTCTGTTTGGAACGGTCATCAACTTTGTGGTGGCCTTCAGCGTCTCTCGTTTCACTCCATCGCCTCCGGAGCACATCTCAGATCTGGTGGAGCATATCCGCATCCCAAAAGGTGCAGGACAGGCGCTGGACCACTGATCAACTGAATCTGTGGGAATGTATCTTCGAACCACACATCTTTATTCCCAATTCGATCTGAACGCTTTCGTCGTATGAGTCATTATTACATTAAAAGCCCCGAGGATTATGCAGCCGCTTACCAAAAAAGTACCGAAGATCCCGAAGGTTTCTGGGCGGAGATCGCGGAGCATTTTCAATGGATGAAAAAATGGGATTCCGTGCTGTCCTGGGATTTCGATGGACCAGACGTTCGGTGGTTCAATGATGCACAACTGAACATCACAGAAAACTGTCTTGACAGACATCTTGAGGAAAGATCGGACGAGCTGGCTCTGATCTGGGAACCCAATGAGCCTTCAGAGGATTCGATTCAATTCACCTATGGCCAACTGCACGAGGAGGTTTGTCGGTACGCCAATGTGCTCAAGAAGAATGGAGTGAACAAAGGAGATCGCGTGGCCATTTATCTGCCGATGATCCCAGATCTGGCGATCGCCACGCTGGCTTGTGCCCGTATTGGTGCGGTGCACAGCATTGTATTTGCCGGATTTTCAGCTCAGGCACTGGCCGACCGCATAAACGATGCACAGGCCAGTGCGGTACTCACTTCCGACGGCATGTACAGGGGAAACAAGAAACTCCCGGTCAAAGCGATCGTGGACGAAGCGCTTGAGCACTGTCCAAGCGTGCACACTGTGCTGGTTTCCAGACGAACTGACGAGGAAGTCCCCATGCAGGCGGAAAGGGATCGCTTTTTGGCAGATGAACTCAAAACAGTGCCATCCAGTTGCCCGGCAGAACCGATGGATTCAGAAGATATGCTCTTCATCCTCTACACCTCGGGTTCTACTGGGAAGCCTAAGGGAGTGGTTCACAGCTGTGGCGGATACATGGTCTATGCGGCCTTTTCTTTTCAAAATGTATTTCAATATGCAGCCGGGGACATCTACTGGTGCTCTGCAGACATCGGGTGGATCACAGGGCATTCATACATCCTTTATGGTCCGCTTTTGAATGCTGCGACCACCATGATGTTTGAAGGGGTGCCTACCTATCCGGATGCGGGACGATTCTGGGAGATCTGCGACAAATACCAGGTGAATCAATTCTACACGGCGCCGACAGCGATACGTGCCTTGATGGCCCAGGGAGATAAGCATGTGGAAAAGGCCCAACTCGATAGCCTGAAAGTGATCGGCTCGGTCGGTGAACCGATCAACGAAGAAGCCTGGCAGTGGTACCACGACAAAGTGGGAAAAGGACGATGCCCGGTGGTGGACACCTGGTGGCAAACCGAAACAGGCGGTATCATGATCAGCGGACTGGGACCTCATTCGCCCATGAAAGCCAGTCATGCGGGCCTCCCCTTGCCTGGCATCCAAACGATCCTTCTCGATCAGGAAGGGAGAGAGATCCTTGAAAATGAGGTCGAGGGCTATCTCTGTGTGAAGTTCCCCTGGCCAAGCATGCTGAGAACGACCTATGGCGACCATGAGCGCTGCAAGAACACCTACTTCAGTAATTACCCAGGGCATTATTTCACCGGAGACGGCGCCAAACGAGACGCCGACGGCTTGTACCGCATCATCGGAAGGGTGGACGATGTGATCAACGTATCGGGGCATCGGTTCGGGACAGCAGAGATCGAAAATGCCTTGAACCAGGACCAGAGAGTAGCAGAATCTGCTGTAGTGGGCTATCCACACGACATCAAGGGACAGGGCATCTATGCCTATGTCATTCTGAAAGACCCAATCGATGCAGGCAGCGCCATGGAAAACTCCCTGGTGGAGTCTGTGGTTCGGGGGATCGGAAAGATCGCTCGGCCCGACAAGATCCAGTTCGTACCTGGTCTGCCCAAAACGCGTTCGGGGAAGATCATGCGGCGCATCTTGAGAAAGATCGCTGAAGGCGAGGCAAGTTCACTGGGCGACACCTCTACCCTGCTCGACCCAGGGGTGGTGGAAATCATCAAAGCAGGAGCACTTTGACTCTTAAGACCCAAATGAAGAGAGAACAATTGCTCTTCCGCCCTTGAATACAGAGCAAACGCTGACCCTGCGCAACCAAAGCGTAGAATTACAATTGGAGCGTCCCGGGATCGGTTACAACGGAACCCGCTTCGATCAAACGGGAAAGATCCTGAAATGCACCATGGAAGGCATATCCGTCTGCAGCCAGGAATGGCCGGCAGACAGGATGCGCGGCGATCTGGGCGTTGGCTTCATGAATGAATTTGACATGGAGCATCCTCCGGGTTTTGATGAAGCCGAGCTGGGTGAAAGATTCCTCAAGATCGGTGTGGGTGCCTTGCAAAAAGAGGAAAGGAGCTATGATTTCCTCAAAAGGCATTCATGCATGACCAGTGAATTCTCCTGGAGTCACACTCGGGAAGAAGTATGGATCAGGAGCCAAAGCCCTGAAGTGCTGGGCTACGCCTGCGCATTGGACAAACACATCTGCCTGACAGACCAGGGATTTTCTATTGGCTACCGACTCCAGAACCTCGGGTCAAAAGTCCTTCGGATCCAGGAATATGTACACAATTTCCTTGCCTTCGACGGGCAACCCATTGGGCCTGAATACCGCATCGATCTCCCCCATTCCATAGATACCTCTTCCCTGACCGAATATGTGGATGACCTCAATGCCGTTTCGATCGGCGACCGCCACATTGCATTTCGAAAGCCACTCGAGCAGCCCATTTTCTTGAAGAGTCTCGGTACAGGTGCTCTTGCAACGCCTTCCTGGCAACTCAGTCACGAAGCGATCGACTGGGTACTCACCGAATCTGTGGACAGGCCTTTGACAGGCATCAATCTATGGGCCTGGGGGCATGTGATAAGCCCCGAGCTCTTTGTGAATGTCCAAGTGCCCTGCGGAGCGCAGGTGCAATGGGAAAGGCGCTTCGAGTTCCATAAAAAAGCCCCGCTGGGGCGGGGCTGACTAATTAAGCGGCGGGTCCGATCAGACGATCATTCCAGCTGCTACGGTCTCGTTGGTCGTTTCGTCCACCAAAATGATGCTGCCCGTTTGGCGGTTCCTTCTGTAGGGATCGTTGATGATGGGCTTGGTGGTACGCAGGTGCACCTTGACGATATCATTCATACCTGCGGTCTTGTCCTCCATGTTGCGCGTCAGATCGCTGATATTCATCTTGTAGACCACCTCCTTGATCATGGCGCGGCACTCGCTCGATGTATGGCGCAGCACGTACTTGCCGCCTGTGCGCATGGGGCTTTCATGCAGCCAGCAAAGCATCACCTCCAGATCCTGTGAGATCCGTGGCGGATTGTTCTCGCGAACGATCATATCTCCCCGACTGACATCGATATCGTCCTCGAGGGTCAAAGTCACCGACATAGGTGGAAATGCCTGTTCAATGGGACCATCCAAGGTGTCGACCGAGCGGATCTTCGATTTGAAACCGGAAGGCTGAACGATCACTTCGTCTCCAGGGCGGAAAATACCTCCGGCCACCCGGCCGGCATAGCCCCGGTAGTCATGGTATTCATCGCTGTGCGGCCGGATCACCGTCTGCACTGGAAAACGGGCATCGATGTGGTTCTGGTCCGAACCGATATGGATGGTCTCCAAGCTGTAGAGCAAGGTGGACCCATCGTACCAGTTCATTTTGTCCGATCGTTCCACCACATTGTCTCCGTGCAAGGCACTGATCGGAATGAATCGGATAT
>RFXV01000116.1 GCA_009921445.1 Flavobacteriia bacterium | reverse complement strand
TATGAACTTTCTCAATAATCGTATTCGTCATTCTATCACGTGGCTGCTTTTGACTCTGAGCTTGGGCTGGGCTGGCACGGTCTTGGCCCAGGAGCAGCCTCGATATGTTCAACGAGTATGGGATACGGAGGATGGCCTTCCTCTTCGTCGACTTCTTAGCTCATCGATGGTTCAGACGCAGGACGGATACCTGTGGATTGGTACGCGAGTTGGTTTGGTCCGCTTTGACGGAGTACGCTTCAAGCGCTTTACGGTGGACAACACAGCAGCCCTCCCGGAAAATTGGGTCACCAACCTGTTCGAATCCAAGGACGGAAGCCTTTGGATTGCAACCTGGAAAGGAAACCTCCTCCGATATCGAGATCGAACATTCCAACCGTTTTTGTCGGAAGAAGCTGACACGCAAGAACCCTCCTATGTAACGTCCTTCCTCGAGGACAGACAAGGAACTCTTTGGATTTCGACCCATCGTGGAATCATGCGCCTTGTGGACGACCGCTTCGACCTCATTCCGCTAGGGGATCCTTCACCTTCGGTGGAAAGCATGTGGATCGAAGACGATGGCACGATCTGGTTTACTGCCGGTCAAGAAGGGGTCTTTCGCTGGCGTGATGGGGAAAGCACTCATTTCGGAGCGGCTGACGGTCTAACCAGCGACTTCTCACTTGGGATTTTTCGCAGTAATGATGGGCGTATTTGGGTGGCGCATCCTCAGGGGAAGATCAGCTACATTGACTCGACCGGCGCCCACGCATATATCTTCCCGGGAGCAGGAAAGAGTCAACTTCACTTTCTCAGCTTGGATACGCGTCGACGTCTCTGGCTCTCAGTAGGACCTCGCCTTTATCATTTTCGTGACAATGATTGGGTACCTGTATCCTACGGTGAAGAGTTACCAGAGTTATTTCCTGAATCGTTCTCGCTTATGAGAACGGTAATAGGGGAAAATCTTGACCAACCATGGTTCTCCTGGGAGTTGGCCCAGCTGGGCGAAATGGTCCCAGACCGTTTTGCTCCCCCCCCACCTAGGCGCCCCGATTCGCCAAAGCGACAATCTTCAACTTCCTTTGTGTTCCGGGACCAAGAGGAAAATGTGTGGTTGTCAGGATTCCAGCCCGGGCTGGTTCGAATGAAGCCCGCCTTGTTTGAAACGGTCCCCACTGAATTATTTTCATCTGCTTCGGAGGGAGACGAACGCGAAGAATTCAACTTCCGCGCACTAGGAGAAAGTCGTGATGGATCGATCTGGATGATCGGTCTACTGTCGTCTCTTATTCAGCAGCTCCCTGACGGCACCTACAAGCGATACGGAACCTCCTCCGAGTTTTCATTCCCAAGCTGGTCTTTTACGGAGGATCGTACTGGAACCATCTGGATCAATGGAGCCATATGTCACCGTAGCAACCGAGGGACCTGTGATCGGTTCGAATCCGTAAACGCTCTGCAAAACCGCGTCATCAAAGGATCTATAGAAGATGCCGATGGCACCTTGTGGTTTGGTGGCGAAGACGGACTCTCACGTTTTGTACCGACGTCAAATCCCACGCACCCAGACCATGGAGAGTGGACTCATTTCGATACTACGAATGGGCTGCCCTACAAAGAGATCGAGTCCATGGTTCTCGGTCGAAGCGGAGGATTGTGGATGGGCACCAATGGCGGGGGTCTTATTCACTTCCAGGACGGCACATTTTCGCAATGGACAACTGCACACGGCCTGTCTGGAAACAAGATACAATCCGTACATCAGGACCAGCGTGGCGTGTTATGGCTGGGTTCAGAGGAGAGGGGACTCATGCGGGTGGAGATGGACAGTTCTTCCGAAACCCAATCCGGGCAGAGTGCCATCCGAGTAACCCCCTACCGCCAGGAACAGGGATTATATGCAACAGAACTCGCGTCCCTAGCAGAGGACCCTCAAGGACGTCTGTGGATAGGTAGTCGCCAAGGAATTTTCTGGGTTTCGAAAGATGCACTTGAAGCTCACGCCAGGGGTGACCTTCAGCGGGTGCAATCGACCGCATACACTACTGCCAATGGCCTGAAGGATCACGAAACCAATTCGGGGGGAAACGCTGTACTTAAATCAAATGACGGCAAGATTTGGTTTGCCACACAGTATGGTGCGGCGGTTGTTGATCCCTCTGATGTCAAACCCAACCCCATCGCTCCACCCGTGGTGATAGAATCGGCACGGTCGAGACTGATGCCCATCCCCCTTGAGGGTGAATCGGCTGTGTTCCAAGCGGAGCAACGCGACTTTGACATCACGTACACGGGTTTGAGCCTAGCTACTCCTTCCCTTGTGCGCTTTCGATACAAATTGGAGGGGTATGACGATGATTGGGTCGATGCGGGTACTGACAGGACCGCTACCTACACGCAGGTCCCATCCGGAACGTATTCTTTCAGAGTCATCGCTGCCAATAATGATGGCGTGTGGAATGAAGAGGGTGCAACGCTCTCGGTTCGCGTCATGCCCTTCTTCCGGGAGACATGGTGGTTTCGCCTAATTGTGCTTCTATCCGTAATTGCTCTTGCTGTAGTTGCCGATCGTATCCGTGTTAGACGTTTGGTAGACAGAAAGCGGTTGCTGGAGAATAGGGTGGCCGAACGCACGATGCAGCTGCGCAAACAGATGGACCTGACAGAATCACAGGCCAATCGCCTAAGGGATCTGGATAAATTAAAAAGTCAGTCATTTGAGAACATCAGCCATGAATTCCGGACACCATTGACATTGATCATGGGTCCTTTACAGCAAATGCTTGCCGGAAAAAAGGGTACCCTCCCGGACAAACTGATCCCTGCGCATGAGATGATGCTCCGTCACAGCGGGCGCTTACTTCGTCTCACCAATCAAATTCTGGATCTGGCCCGCATGGACTCGGGGCTGTTCAAACCGGCGTTGATAAAGCAGGATTTCATTCCGCTCGTTCGTGAAGCTGTCCATGTTTTTTCGCCCCTGGCTGAGCGAAAGCAAATCAAGCTGGTGATGGAAGGGGCATTCTCATCAGACGGATCCCCTCTCACATGCGAGGTGGCCTTCGACCGAGAAATGATGCGAAAAGTCATTGCTAATCTGCTTTCCAATGCACTTAAATTCACCGACGAAGACGGCATCGTCACGATTTCAATCAGCCCCGACAGCGATACCCTTAACCTGAGCATATCGGACAACGGTCCGGGGATTCCCGCGGACAACCTGGAAAGCATATTCACGCGATTCAGTCGTATCGAGGATGCAAACAGGAACCGCCATACGGGTACTGGAATCGGCCTATCACTAGTGAAGGAGTTTACCGAGGCGCATGAGGGTACGATTTCAGTGCGCAGCGAAGTCGGTATCGGAACAACCTTTACTGTTCGGCTTCCGCTTCATCTTGGTCACGATCAGGAAGCAAAAATCGCCAGTCCCCCGAACTCGGTTTCCGTTTCTTCAGGAGCCCAATTTGAGAACAGTTGGCTCGATCTTGAACCTGACTTGCTTCCCTTGACCGGTGAATCTGAGGAGGAGTTGAAGGATCAGGATGATCGCGTGACCGTGTTGGTTGTGGACGATCATGACGACATTCGATCCTTCATTCGATCCTTCCTCGATGACCAGTACAAGGTTGTAGAGGCGCGCGATGGCCTCGATGGGCTACAAATGGCCCGTGAGTTTCTTCCGGATCTGATTATTGCAGATGTCATGATGCCCCGTATGGATGGCCTGGAGTTCAACCGCGAGTTGAAGCGGGATTCTGATCTGGCTTCGGTACCGGTAATTCTACTGACAGCCCGTGCAACCCCGGCAGACCAGGTGGCAGGGCTTGCTACGGAAGCGGATCAATACCTGACGAAGCCTTTCGACCCGGAGGTTTTGCTGGCCCGGGTTCAGTCGCTGCTCCGTATCCGCCATAGATTGCGTGATCTCTTGGTCAAGAAAGAAATGCGCTCTTCCGACCTTCCCTCAGCAACCCTGACAAACAAACCTCGGCCAATGCCTTCATCGGCTTTCGTGGAGAAAGCCTACGCTATCATCCGGGAGAATCTGGCAGATCCAGAATTTGGCGTTGACGAACTTGCCAACCAGTTGGTGCTCAGTAGGTGGCAACTGCGTCGACGACTGGTTGAAGAGGCAGGCGTGACACCCAATACACTGATACGACAAGTGCGTTTGGAAGAAGCATCAACACTGCTCCTGAGTCGCGCCGGAAATGTTTCTGAAGTCGCTTACGCGGTGGGTTTCCTGAGTCTTTCCCACTTCAGTAGATCCTTCAGAAGCCACTTTGATGTTTCTCCGTCGGACTACATCGAACAGCAGATGAGATCTGCGGGTGGCGAAGCATAAGCCCTGGCGTTTCAGAAGTCCTTATCGGTCTTCGGAAGAGATGCATTACCCCGCTTCAAGAGCGTCGGCACCAGAGGTGATCTCGATGAGCTCTTTCGTAATGGCGTCCTGACGGGCGCGGTTGTACTTGAGCTTGAGATCCCCCAGCAGTTCGCTGGCGTTGTTGGTGGCGTTGTCCATGGCCACCATGCGAGCGCCTTGCTCGGCAGCGTTCGAGTCCAAGAGGATCCGCCAGAGTTTGTAGCTCAGGTACTTGGGCACGACAACATCCAGGATGCCACGCACGCCCGGTTCGTAGATCGGATCGTTGTCAAACGCGTGATCCTCGTCTTCCAGATGCTTGAGCTCGGACTCCATGACCGGTGTCAGGAAACGGTCCGCCCGGATGGGCAGGTATGGTTCCACGATACGGTTCTGGGAGATCGTGTTCTTGAACTCGTTGTAGATCAGGTGGACTTGGTCCCAACGACCTTCCAGGAATCCTGCCTCAGCCTCGTCAGCAATTGTATTGGCCGTGTCGAAGCTGAGCTTATCGAAGGTACCCCGGAAGTCACCAACCAACTGATACCCCCGGCGTGAGAAGTGCTCATGCCCCTTGCGACCGACGCACATCAGCAGGAGACGCTTCTCATCGCGATGGACACTGTAATTCTCCTCGTCACGTCCTCACGCTCCTGGAACAGCGGGTGGACCGTGGGGTCCAGCTGATCTTTCAGGCGGGCAATGACTTCCGACAGCTTGTAGGCGAAGGGTCGCGTGTTGAAAATATTCTCCTGCGCGCGACGCAGCTTGGCCGCTGCCACCATTTTCATGGCGCGTGTCACCTGCTGGGTGTTTTTCACCGAGGAGATGCGGCTGCGTAAGTCTCGAAGGCTGGCCATGGCTTAGTCGACCGGGTACGATGACGGTTTCTGTGGCAGGATCAGGCGGTGTACGTTTCGACGAGGGTCTTGGCCTCGGCCGTCAGCGTTGCTGCCACCTCGTCCGACATGGCACCGGCTGCGATGGATGCCAAGGCATCAGCGTGCTTGACGCGCAGGTTCGAGATGAAGTCTTCCTCGAAGGCTCCCACTTTCTCCGTCGGCACGGAATCAATGAGACCCTTACCGGCAACAAAAATGATGGCGACCTGCTCTTCGACCGGCTTGGGAACGTACTGGCCCTGCTTGAGAACCTCAACCAGTTTCTCACCACGGGTCAGCTGGCGCTGCGTGGC
>RFXV01000115.1 GCA_009921445.1 Flavobacteriia bacterium | reverse complement strand
TCATTTGAAACCCCTGCTGGTTTGTGATCGATGATCTTGCCGGAGCCCTGACAAGTGGGGCATGTGGTGGCCGTGCGCATCTGTCCGAGCACGGTATTGGCCACGCGATATACTTGCCCTTGGCCTTTGCAGGCTGTACAGGTCTTGTAGGTGACGCCTTCAGCAGGCATGTATCTCTTCAGTCGGATCTTCTTTTCCGATCCTTTGGCGATCTCTTCCAGATCCAGACGGACCTTCACCCGCAGGTTGCTTCCTCTGTTCTGACGACCGCCACCTCCGCCGCCAAATCCACCACCAAAGGCACCGCCAAAGATGTCGCCGAAGTGGGAGAAGATGTCGTCCATGTTCATTCCACCGCCACCAAATCCACCAGCGCCGCCCATGCCTGAATGCCCGAACTGATCGTAGCGTTGCTTCTTCTCCGGATTGCTGAGCACCTCGTAAGCTTCTGCAGCTTCTTTGAACTTTTCCTCTGCACTGGCATCTCCGGGATTCTTGTCCGGGTGATACTGTATGGCGAGTTTGCGGTAGGCTTTCTTGACCTCGTCGGCCGAGGCGTTCTTGCTCACGCCCAATACTTCGTAGTAATCTCGTTTTGCCATACTGACTTATTCGCCGACTACGACCTTGGCGTAGCGAATGATCTTTTCTCCGAGTTTGTATCCCTGTTCGATGACGTCGACCACTTTGCCCTTGAGTTCCTCTGAAGGAGCAGGGATCTTGGTGATGGCTTCCATTCGGTCCACGTCGAATCCCTCACCCGCCTCGATCTCCATGGATTTCAACCCCTTGTTCTTCAGGGTACCTTGGAATTTGGTGCGGATGAGCTGAATGCCCTTGATGTGATCACTTTGCTGCTCCTGCTCACTCATCTGTCCAAAGGCGCGTTCAAAGTCATCCATTACAGGGAGTAGCGCAGACATCAGTTCCTGATTGGCCGAGCTGAACAATTCGATGCGTTCCCTGCTGGTGCGCTTCCGGTAATTCTCGAATTCTGCATAGAGCCGGAGATACCGATCCTTATAGTCCTCGGAACCGTCTTTTGCTTCCGCTTCACTATCTGACGCTTTGGCATCTGCAGCTTCTTCTGTGCCTTCAGACGATGACGTTTGCTCTGTCTGTTCCGTCGACGCCTCTTCTTTTTCAGCTCCGTTCAGTGGCGCTTTTGGTTCTTCGGTGCTCGCCTCACTCATGATGTTTGTGTTGATGGTCGGTTGGTTGCAAATCCTTTGCCACAGGAACTGATTGACAGCCTGTCAGCAAAACCTTTTTTCTCCTTTCGGTCGGGATCCTTGAATGGGTGCAAAAATGCGGATTAATTCGAATCGGGAGATGGGTTGGGGAGCTGGATCAGTGCGGGCATAAAAAAAGGCGCCCGAAGGCGCCTTTTTCAAGGATCGTTGAGATCTTACTGATCCCACCAAAGCTTGTACGTGCCTCCGGCATCCGTTCCAAATTTTTCGTCTGGGCTGGCAGACAACGGCATGGGAACATTGCTTGAGTTGTACAGATACTCATCCTGAGGATAGGGGAGACGACGTGGGATGTCCACGAGGTTCGCTCCGGGATAAACGGTCAAAGCCGGATATCCTGTGCGGCGCCAATCCGTCCAGCTCTCTGACTGGCTGAACATCGCTACGTATTTCTCTTCCATCACCTTCTGCAGGTCGGCGCCAGCCATTCCAGCGACATACGCGTCGCGGTCGGCGGAAGCCACACCAACGAAGTCCATGTTCTCAGAGATGGCAGCAACCAATGTAGCCGTGGGATCTCCACCGCTGCGCTGCTCGGCTTCTGCACGGATGAACAACAATTCGAAGTTGGTCATCCATGGCTGAGGAGAGGAAGCGCTTCCGCCCCAAAAGACCATCAGAGTCGAATCTGAAGCGTCCTTGTAGAGGTCGATGCGTGGATCGTTCATGTTGGCCATGTGGTCGTACATATAGCCGAACTGGCTCATGTAGCCATTCCTGTCCACCTGAGTGAACTGGTACCAGGGATTTGCCTGGTTGGCACTGCTTCCGAAGTTGAAGATGGCGTCATCTCCACCAGTGAAGGAGTTGTCACATGCAGCGATCACATCTGCCGCACTGTAACCGGCCGTTTCGCTGAGGTGATTGAGGTAACGCGCCTTCAGTCCGTAAGCGAACTTGACCCAAGAGTCCATATCTCCGCCGTAAAGCAGATCATCGGAGCCAGGTGATCGAGTGCTGCTGGCAGCTCCACACTCAGCGATACCCTCATCCAAAAGGGTGAAGATGCTGTTGTAGATGTCCTCCTGTGAATCAAAGACCGGCTGGAGGTTGTCCTCTCCCTGGAAGGCCTGAGAGTAAGGAATGTCTCCAAAGCAATCGGTCATGTTCCCGAGATAGGCAGCCATCATGATCTTGGCAACGCCACTGTAGTGTGGAGAATTGCCAGAGGTCTTGCCGATGATCAGGTTCAGATCATACATACCGCCAGCATAGGAAAGATCTCCCCATGGCGTATTGAAATCACCTTCGCCGATCTGGGCGTAGCGATTGTGTGCGAGCGACTGACGGTCGGTACCGGTCATTTGCTGCATGAAGATGCTCGTCAGACGAGGGATGACATCTCCGCTGGCCATTGCGTAATAGGCCTGAGCGGATGTCAGCAACACATCTTCTGTCACGTCTGTGGGCCTTGTGGGATCTACTTTGTAGTCCTCAAGCCACTCTTTGGAGCAAGAGGTGGTCATAACCAACCCCATTGCTGCAACTGCTATTAGTGTCTTTTTCATCATTACTGATTAGGGGTTTAATTAAAAGTTAGCTCTGAGTCCGAAGAGGTAACCGCGGGTGTTTGGCATATTGAAGTAATCCGCACCCTGGCTGTTCGTGGCTCCACTCAAGTTGGTCTCTGGGTCGATACCCTGATAGTCGGTAAAGAGCAACAGGTTCCTGCCCTGAGCATAAAGGCTCAAGCCTTTGATGAAGGTGTTCTTGAAGGCATCGTCGTCGAAGGTATAAGTGATCCCCACCTGACGAAGCCTGACCCAGGAACCATCCTCGATGAACGGACGGGAAGCTCCAGTGAAACCAGAGAGAGGACCAGTAGTGTAGGCCGTCTCGTCCCGAACGATCTCAGAAGTGTTTGGCTGACCGGCATTGGGTGTTCCAGGCGCATATACACCGGAGTTGCCCATGACCACATCTTCCCAAACAAAAGTCTCTCCGCGTCCGTCGGCCACGTCCTTGTGCGTACCGAAGTAGTACAGCGCACCACGCGTTCCGTTCCAGATGTCACCACCTTCACGGATGTCCCACAGCATGTCGAACGTCCAGTTCTTCCAGCTAACGGTGTTGTTGATGCCCATGATATAGTCTGGGTTAGGGTCTCCAACAACTACTTCTGTAGATGAGTAGATGGGGTAGCCATTCTCGTCGACAAGCGCATTTCCTGCGTCATCACGCGCCCAGTCGTCTCCGTAGAGGGTTCCGTAGGCCTCTCCAGCGACCAAACGCTGGTTGGCTCCGAAGAATCCCCAATCCAGGCTGATCACGTCAACGCCTGGAGCAAGCTCCAATACCTTGTTGCGGTTGCGGGTGAAGTTGGCAGAGATGTCCCAACGAAGATCGTCGGTGACCACAGGAGCGATGTTCAATACGACTTCGATTCCTTTGTTCTCCATTGTTCCAGCATTCAGCCAGCGGTTGGTGTAACCAGAGGAAGCTGCGATCGGAACGGCCACAAGGAGGTCCTGGGACTGCTGGTTGTAGGAAGTGAATTCCAAACCGATGCGGTTGTCCATGAATCCGAGATCGAAACCGAATTCCGTCGTGGTAGTAAACTCAGGACGCAGATCGGAGGATCCGATGGTATTGCTCTGGGTAAAGCCAGCCTGACCAAGGAATGGGAAATCCAATCCGTTGATCCAGCCTGATCCAGCCTGTGATTGAGTAAAGTATGTGGCGTTGGTTCCGAATCCGGGCTCGATACCCACTTTCGCCCAACTTGCTCGCAGTTTGCCATAGCTCAGCCAATCCAGGCCGCCAGTGGCTTCCTTCAGGTAGTCTGAGAATACATAACCGAGGCTCGCTGAAGGATAGAAGATCGACTCCCCTACGTCACCGAAGGTGGACGCCTGGTCGCGACGAGCCGTCAGGGTCAGATAAAGCTGCTCAGCATAGCCTAAAGTGGCTTCGCCGTAGACGCCACTGATCCTTCTGCGGTCAATGCCCTGAGAAACCAACTGAGTGGCTGCGTTGGACATGTTGTAGAAGTCATTGATGACCAAACCATCGCCCTGTCCGTACAGGTTGTTCAGATTTCTCTGGTTGGCGTTGAAACCGAGCAACAGACTTCCGTCCAGTTTGCCCCACTTCTTGTTCATACGCGCTGTGAGATCGTGGTTGAATTCTGTGTAGTTATACACGTCTTCTATGATCCGTCCAGCAGGAACAGTACGTGAGCCAATGGAGATGATCTGCTTTCTGCGGTCGCTGTAGTTGTCCACACCCACTTTATAGTTCAGGGTCAGCCACTCATATGGCAGATACTGGAAGTTTACATAACCGAACACGCGGTTCACCTGATCCTCAAATGGGTTGCGGTTGATCGTCCAATAAGGGTTGTCGTAACCTCCGCTTCCACGGTAGTTACGCTGGCTGCCATCCGGGTTGATGTAAGCAGACTCATCTTCTGGATCCGTTGCACCGTTCGAGTTGTCAAAACTGGCGGGGGTACGCATCAGACCGAGCATCAAGCCAGAGAGGTTGGAACCCTGCTGGATACGGCGACCTCCTGAAGTAGTAAAGGCCAGAGAGCCACCTACTTTCAAATTGTCCGTTACATTGCTCGAAGCCGAAAGACGGGCAGAAGTCCTGGAGAAGTTGTTCAGCGGAACAACTCCCTGGTCTCTCAGATCACTCAGTGAGAAGTAGAAGCTGCTGCGGTCATTTCCTCCTGTGAAAGAAAGACTGTTGTTGACACGCAGACCGTTCTGGAAGAAATTCTCAGGGTTGTTGAACGAAGGAACGGTTCCCTGTGATCCGGCCACCATGGCGGCTGGGTCATCAGTGATCTCGCCACTCGCATCAAAACCGAGATCCGAAATGCGCGGACCCCAAGATCCGAACCAACCAGTAGAAGGCGCAAAGTATGCACCTCCCCATCCCTGGGCATAATCTGTCTGATAAGCAGGCAGCTTATTGACTTGAGTGATCTCCATCGAAGAGTTGAAGTTCACTTTGAATCCAGAGTTCAGACTTCCTTTCTTGGTTGTGATCAGGATCACACCGTTTGCTCCACGTGTACCGTAAAGAGCGGCAGCGGCACCCCCTTTCAATACCGAAATATTCTCGATATCGTCCGGGTTGATGTCAATGGCCCTGTTGGAAAGGGCAACACCCGCGCGGAGATCCTCAGTGAGGCTCTGGCTGTTGTCTATAGGAACACCGTCGATAACGAAGAGCGGCTGGTTATTCTGGGTGAAGGTGGCATTACCTCTGATCCGGATGAATGAGGCAGCACCCGCAGCACCAGAAGATTGAATGACCTGCACACCGGACAATTTACCGGCCATGGTCT
>RFXV01000114.1 GCA_009921445.1 Flavobacteriia bacterium | reverse complement strand
TTGAAGAATTCTTTCCCGAATTTCCTTCCAGCGGCGACGTGCGAAAACTGAAGGAAGAGCTGTTCGATACACTGGCCGTTCGGGGATCCGCAAGTCCGGCACTGGCCATCATGATTAAAAAACCAAAGCCTGCCCTGTCCAATGGGGTGTATGACAAGGTCTTGGTTCTTGAGCAGATCGAAAAACCCGGAAATCTCGGGGCACTGTTTCGTACAGCATTGGCCACTGGATGCGACCTTGTACTCACCGTAGGCTCATCTACGGATTTCTACAACCCGCATTGCATCAGAAGTTCGGTTGGCACCGTCTTTCGCGTGCCACATGCGCACTTGGAAACCCAGCAGGCCAAGGACTTCCTGAAAACACAGAACCTGGCGATCTGGACCAGTCGGCTGAATGGAAGCAGTTCCTTGTTCGAGACCAAACTCACACAACGTGCGGCCTTTGTATTTGGATCAGAGCATTCCGGCTTGAGTGCTGCCTGGGAAGATGCAGGCATGAACGCACTTAAAATTCCTATGGCGAATGAAATGGATTCCTTGAATCTATCCGCCTCCCACACGAAGCTGTCGTGGATCGAACATGCGTATTCCGTCCATTTCCATGGGCACATGCATGTCCCTTTCCAAAAAACGCAAACTGAATCGCTCTTTTTCTTCATCCCAAAGCACAGCCGCTTTTTCCGAAGGACCATCGGGATCGAGCTTACAGCTGACGATGTCGTATTCGAAGATGTGCTTCTGATTCAGATCCTTCCATCCCGTCCACTCATCGATCTGTTCGTAAGACAGAGGTGTCCCTGTCCACCAGAAACCATCACGAGAGAAAAAGTCACCGCCCGCCGGCATCCTTCGGACAAAACCCGTCACCTTTTCGCCATCGCGTAAGCGGAACCTCAGTTCATTGGTCATATAAGAAAAAGAGCATAAGCGCCTCAAATGTTCATTACTGGTTCAGCTCTTGCTTCCGGTCTGAAACGCAGCAACGCCTTCATCGAGCCAATCCACGAACTTCTGGATATTGGGGTCATAGGCAGTCGGCGCATTCAATGGGAGCAGATCCTCGTGGCCGATCAGAACGTAATAGGGCTGAGAATTGGTCTGATAGTTCTCTGCCTGAAATGCACTCCACTTGTTTCCAATGGTCTTGACCTGTGACTTGAGCACTTCAGAATAATATTGCTCCTCAACGGGCAACTTCACCCGCTCGTCCACGTATAAGGAGACCAGAACAACCTTTTCTCTCAGGCGCTGAAGCACACGCGGATCGCTCCACACCTGCTCTTCCATCTTGCGACAGTTCACACAACCCCATCCGGTGAAATCCAGCATGACCGGCTTCTGTACACTCCTGGCATAAGCCAGCCCTTCCTCCAGATCGTGAAAACAATTCAGCGCATGCGGACAATGATCCGGCTCTGCACCCTCGGGTACTTCCAGAACGGCCCCAGATGATACCGAACCGATCCCTTGATTGGGCTGCTCGCTGTAAAACTGCGGGGGAGGAAAACCACTGATCAAATGAAGTGGCGCTCCCCAAAGGCCGGGCAGCATGTACAGGGTGAAGGAACCAAAGAATATGGCAAACATCAGTCGGGAAACAGAGAGCTTCTCGGTCTTGCTGTCCAAAGGCATTCGGAAGGCCCCCAAGAGATAAAGGGTGAGCAAAAGGAAGATCCCGATCCACAAAGCCAAAAACAGCTCGCGTTTGAGAATGCCCGCCTGCCAGGCCATATCTGCAGTGGAAAGGAACTTCAGGGCAAAGGCCAGCTCAATGAATCCCAAGCTGACTTTCACTGTGTTGAGCCAACCTCCAGACTGAGGAAGGCTGTTCATCCAACCAGGGAAGGCCGCAAACAGAGCAAAGGGGACGGCAAGGGCTGTAGAGAAACCCAACATTCCGATGGCCGGGCCGAAGTAGTCTCCGTTGGAAGCAGCATCCACCAACAGCGATCCGATGATCGGACCCGTACAGGAAAAGCTGACAAGTGAAAGCGTGAACGCCATAAAAAAGATGCCCGCCAGACCTCCCTTGTTGGACGCATCGTCCGCTTTGTTCACCCAATTGCTGGGCAGCGTGATCTCGAAGGCGCCAAAGAAGGAAAGGGCAAAAACGACAAACAGGAGAAAGAAAACGATGTTGAACCACGGGTTTGTGGACAATTGATTCAAGGCCGAGCTGTTGCCGGTGGCCAAGGTGACGACCATTCCCAATGCCACATAGATCAGGATGATGCTGACGCCATATAGAATGGCCTTTCGCACGCCTTCTGAACGGTTCTTGCTTTGTTTGGTGAAAAAGCTCACCGTCAGCGGGATCATGGGAAAGATGCACGGCATCAACAAGGCGAGCAGACCGCCGCCAAAGCCTTTGGCAAAAATGAACCAGAAGGACATCGAATCGGAGGATCCTTCTTCCACACCCTGAGCTACAAATGAAAACTCCACATACTTGGGCGGAAGGCACTGTGTTTCATCACAGACCATGAACTCCAGCTCCCCCTTGATCTCCACCTCCCCGGGCTTCAGGATCTTGACCTTTTGAGAGAAAACCGCTTCCTCACTGAAATACAGGAGTTCCATTTCAAAATTGGGATCGTACTCCAGAACCGGCGGAGTGATCTCCTCGGTAGGCCCGGTGCGTTCGTAGTTCGTACTGTCTTTGAAATAAAATTGAGTGGGAATGGGCCCATCGTCCCCAAGGAATTGCGAATACAGGTGCCAGCCTTCATCGATGTGGGCCGTGAATACCAATTCGGCTTCATTGCTTCCCTCCTCTTGAACGAGTTCGAAGCTCCAATCCACCGGATCATACATCTGGGCATTCAGCGCCAAAGTGCAGATCGACACCATTAAGGCCGTACTCCAATTTCTGATCATCATTCTATTCTTGCACTGGTTCAATGACATATACTTCTTCAGACCGGGCATCGGCAGCAAAACGGGCATCCACCCGTTCGCCCATGAGCCAGGCGATCTGTCCACCGATGGTCACAACGCGCATGTCTTCTTTCTGACGCTGCGTGAATTTCCGGTCGATGAAATAATCGCTCAGCAATTTACTGCCCTTCATCCCAATGGGACAGAAACGATCGCCTTTTCTCCATGACCGGATCGTCCAGGGGAATGGTGCCTGCTCTGCATCCAATATTGCTTTGCATTTATCTCTGCCCTGCCAGGCCTCAAATTCAGTGGATCTACAGACCGACCATTGCTGATCCGCACAGATGAATTTGCCTTCGCTTTCGATCTGAAAAAGCTCCTCTGGCGACCCACCCGCATCGGAAACACATAAGAGATGGTCGCGTTCCACCTGCAAGCGGTGCGAACCGAACGCCAACTGCTGGCCGCTGCCAGACGACGGGATCCGTGGCGCCTTGAGCGTATGCGATCCGGTGTATTCACGGATCCATCGGGAGAAATAATGCGGATGCTCAAAACAAAGGGACCGATCGAGTCGAATATGTCCGCTCTCCAGCCCCTTCACCGCATCGCTTTTCCAGCGCTCAAATGATCGGTCGTCTCTTTGGCGCAGTGCGCTCAGCTCCTCCTGCATTCGGTCCAGCTGCTCCTTCCAGCCTGGGCTTTCCGCCATTACGAGGGGAACGATGTGGTTCCTGATCCGATTGCGCAAATAGGCGTCGGTATCGTTGGATCGGTCTTCCAGAAAGGGAAGCTGAGCAGAACGGGCGTATGAACGTATCTCTTCTTTGGTGAATCCCAGCAGAGGACGCGCCAGTTCGTTGGTCTTATCGGGCATTCCGCAAAAGCTTCTCCACGATTCTCCGCGGATCAGAGAAATGAAAAGCCCTTCCAAGCGGTCTTGTGCATGGTGCGCTGTCAGGATATATCCCGCCGCATGGGCCTCGCGCTCTTTTCTGAGTTCGCGGTACCGGATCCTGCGGGCGGCATGCTGCAGATTTTCGCCCTTATTCAGGGCATCCGACAATTCCTTCTGCGCATCGAATACCCGAATGGAAAGTCCGTTGGTCCGTGCCCAGCTTTCCACCAGCTCCTTCTCCTTTGTAGAATCGCTACCGCGAAGCCCGTAGTGCACGTGTAAAAGACGAAAGTCAAATCCACCATCATGCATCAGAGCGGCCAGCGCCATGCTGTCTACACCGCCGCTGCAGGCCACGATCGAGCACACATCCGACCGTATGCCCAGGCGTTGCGCAGCTTTTGCAAAAGGATGGGACAGCATGCATCAAAATTAGGGGAGCAGATCGGAGTGCTGCGATTCCAGCTGAATCCGGCCACCCAAAGAGTGGATGATGCTCTCTGCTTTCCACTGGGTTTCTCTGAATTCAGAGGCGCATTCGCTTCCAACGGTGATGGCACCGCCCGCACCGACCATACCTTTGGCTGTCTGCACATTCACAAACAGTGTTCGGATGAGCACATTGAGATCAAAATCTCCGCCCGGTGCTCTGTAGCCCATGGCACCACTGTACCATCCGCGTCGAAAGGATTCCAATTGGTCTGCCGCCTGCATGGCGGCGATCTTCGGTGCACCCGTCATCGATCCCATCGGGAAGGTGGCCTTTAAGATCTCTGAGAACGAGCGATCTGCATCCAAGGTTCCGCTGACCACGGAAACCATTTGATGCACATTGGGCAGACTGCGAATGGAGAACAGTTCGTCTGCATGCACACTTCCCGGACGGCAAACACGTGAGAGGTCATTGCGCACCAGATCGACGATCATGACATTTTCACTCCGCTCCTTTTCATCCTCGCTCAGCATCCTCTTCAATCGCTGGTCCTCAGCCGGATCTTCCGATCGCGCCAGGGTTCCTTTGATCGGCTCAGACAACAATCGCTCTCCTCTACGGCGGAGAAAACGCTCCGGAGAAGCCGACAAGACCCGATGCACCCCAAAACGAAAAAAGGCCGACTGAACGGTGGGTTGCCGCTCGATCAGGTCGAGATAGGCCCGTTCCCAAAAATCTGCTCCGACAGGCAGATCGGCTGCTGTGAAGTGGCGGCAGAAGTTCATTTCGTAGAAGGAACCCAGTTGCAGCATTTCACGGATCCGCTCAAAATGGGCGGCATAGGTGGGTGGATCGGTCTTCGAAGTGAAGATGAGTTCCGATTGTTTAGAAGCTGAGACAAGGCCATCGGACAGATCTGTTTCAGACAGCCCTTGCCATTGGATCGTCCCCTCTTTACAATACACATAGGCATCCGCCTTGAAGAAGGCGATATCGGGCTGATCCAGTTCATTGACGTGTCGATCGTTCAGCGCTTCGAACTGCAGCCTGAGGTCATAGCTCAATACACCGAGGACGTAAGCATCGTTATTTGCCTCCAGCCATTCATCAAAGGCTTTCAAGTCTGCGGGATCGGACGAAAACGATTCTTTTCCCACCGCAAAGAACCAATCGAACTGCCCGGCAGGATCTTGAATTCCGTTGGAATGAAGCAGGGCGCAATATGGATAGCAAGAACTCCACTTCAGGAGTCTTGAAAGAAGTGCCCGATGGGGACGGGATGTGCGCTCAGGCAGCCGTTCAGACACAGCAGCCGATGGGATCAGGCATTCATTCCCGTGAGCTCGAGCTCGATCTTCTTGTCCTCTGCACGGTCCGCAAAAGAATTGATCACTTCTTCCACATCGTGGTCCATGCTCTCGTTGACCGTTCCGTCAATGGTGATCTTGCTGTTGTCGGGAGCAGATTCCAAGATCTCCAGCAGTTCCGCCTTGTTCAGGAAGGA
>RFXV01000113.1 GCA_009921445.1 Flavobacteriia bacterium | reverse complement strand
GCGCGCGTTGTTGCGGGCAAGAGTCGGGTGGATCCCGAGGTATTGGACGAGCTCGAAGAAATGCTGATCACTTCCGATGTGGGCGTGCAGACCACGGTCAAGATCATCGAACGCATCGAGGCCCGCGTGAGCAAGGATAAGTACATGTCCACTTCTGAACTCGATACCATACTTCAGGAGGAAGTCGCTGCCCAAATGCTGGAGGGAACCAAGGCCCATTCGCCCATCACCTTCGATCTTCAGGATGCGCCCAAGCCTCTGGTCCTTCTTGTGGTCGGTGTGAATGGAGTGGGGAAGACCACATCCATTGGAAAACTGGCCCACCGTTTCAAGCAGGCAGGCAAAAAGGTAGTGTTGGGAGCGGCCGATACTTTCCGTGCAGCTGCTGTGGATCAGCTGATCATATGGAGCGAACGGGCCCAAGTGGATATCGTCTCCAAGGGCATGAACACCGATCCGTCAGCCGTGGCCTTTGAGACCCTCCAAAAGGCATTGAGCGAAGAAGCTGACGTTGTGATCATCGATACGGCAGGCCGTCTTCACAACAAGGTGAATCTGATGAATGAGCTGTCCAAGATCCGGAGAGTCCTTCAAAAGTTGGTTCCTGAGGCACCGCACGAAGTTCTTTTGGTACTCGATGGTTCCACAGGACAGAATGCCCTCGAACAGGCCAAACAATTCACAGCAGCAACAGATGTGAGCGGTCTGGTGCTCACCAAACTCGACGGCACGGCCAAAGGCGGTGTAGTGATCGGGATCGCCTCCGAATTCGGTATCCCTGTGCGTTTCATTGGCGTGGGAGAGGGAATGGAGGATTTGCAGGTCTTCGATGCGAACGACTTTGTTCGATCGCTCTTCGACAAAGGCTGATCGTCCGTTCAGTTCTTCACCGTGCCCATTCGGCTGAATTTGCGGATCCGGGCCGCCAGCAGTTTGTCCGTATCCAGCTCCTGAAGCTTTTCCAGATTTCTCAAAATGGCCGTCTTGACCGTTGAAAAGGTCTCTTCAGGGTGGGTGTGTGCGCCGCCCAAAGGCTCTTTGATGATGCCATCGATGAGCTTGTTCTCCATCATGTCCTGAGCCGTCAATTTCAGCGCTTCCGCAGCCTCCTCTTTGTGGTCCCAGTTCCTCCAAAGGATCGATGAGCAACTCTCAGGGGAGATCACCGAATACCAGGTGTTTTCCATCATGAGTACCCGGTCCCCAACGCCGATCCCGAGCGCACCTCCCGATGCGCCTTCACCAATGATCACACAGATGATGGGCGTTTTCAGCTGGCACATTTCATAGATGTTCCTTGCGATGGCTTCGCCTTGCCCGCGCTCTTCGGCTTCCAGCCCAGGGAATGCTCCGGGTGTATCGATGAAGGTGATCACTGGCCGCTTGAATTTTTCAGCCTGTTTCATCAGGCGCAAGGCCTTTCGGTAGCCTTCCGGATTGGCCATTCCAAAATTCCTGTACTGGCGCATTTTGGTATTGACTCCTTTTTGCTGACCGATCATCATATAACTCTCTCCGTCGATCAAACCCCATCCGCCGACCATGGCTTTGTCGTCCTTGACGCTTCGGTCGCCGTGCAGTTCCATGAACTGTCCTTCCGTCAGAGCTTCTATATACGCTAGGGTGTAGGGCCTTTGCGGGTGCCTGGACAACTGAACGCGCTGCCAGGAGGTCAGATTGTTCTGGATCTGCTTGCGCGTATTTACGATGTTCTTTTCGAGTTCCTTGATGGTCTTGCTCATGTCCACCTGTGTCTCTTTCTCAATATTCACCGTCCGCTCCAACTGCTCCTGCAGCTCCTTGATGGGTTGTTCAAAGTCCAAATAATCCATTCGATCGCTGGTTCTTGGGTCAAATTTCGGTTTCTATTCGCTGTCTTGCCCGCATTTTCCTGTTGAGATATCCATTCAGGATGACTGAGGACAAAATGATCCCGGTTCCGAGGTAAAAGTAAGGGGTCATGCTCTCTTTTTCACGAAAAAGCAGTTGGGCCAGTATGATCCCATAGACCGGCTCGAGGTTGATGGTCAAAACCGTAGTGAACGGACTCAGTTCCTTCATCACGTCCACCGAGACGATGAAGGCATATGCCGTACAAATCCCACCCAATATGAAGAGCCAGATCAGGTCAAAACCCTGAAGTGCCGGTGGCCCACCTTGGAAGCTTCCATCCAAAAGCAGGTAGATGGTCAGGACCAGCCAGCCACCGCTGAGCTCGTAGATCGATATCTTTTCCGAAGCATCTGACTGAACGAATTTTCCATTCAGGACGCTGAAAACGGCGGCGAGCAGGGAGGAGATGAGCGCATAGAGGACGCCCTCCCGGTAATCGCCCTCGAACTGGAAGATCAAAAAGAGACCGAGCACGCCGAGCAGGGAAAGGAGGATCTCTTGCATCCGGACGCGTCTTTTATATACCACGGGTTCAAGAAGAGAGACAAAGACAGAAACAGAACTCAGGCAGGCCAGGGTCACACTCACGTTGGAAACTTTGATCGCGTGGAAGAAGGTTACCCAGTGCACGGCGATCACTGCTCCTGTGAGCAGATACATGGACAGCTTGGTGAAACCAATGCGCAGCTCCTTTTTCTTCCAAAAGGCCCAAACCCACAGAATGGCTGCGGCCAGTCCCATTCGATAAAAGACCAACTCGAGTGCTTCCAGGCTGATCAGTGCGCCAAGTATGCCTGTGAACCCCCACAGGAATACGATGAAATGCAGACGCATCAGATTATTTGGGCGCACGGGCATAGAGATAAAGACCAAGGAGGCTGAAAAAAATGTTGGGCAGCCAAACCGCCAATAGAGGCGGGAAGTTGCTCAGCGTGGCAAATGTGGTGCTGATCTGCATGAAAAAGATGTAGGACACGCAGATTGCGAGGCCAATGGCGATGTTGAGTCCGAGTCCGCCTCGTGTTTTCTGAGAAGAAAGGGAAAGGGCAATGAGCACCAAAATGTAGGTGGATGCAGGCCAGCTCGTGCGTTTGAGTTTCTCGATGATGAAGTAGTTGACGTTTTCCGAACCGCGCAGTTGTTCGGCCCGGATGAATTCGTTGAGTTCGGGCGTTGGCATCATCTCGGCGTTGTAAATGATGGTGGCCAGATCCTCAGGGAGCAGGGCGAGCGTGGTGTCGATCCGACGTTCCCGACGAAGATGCTGGGTTCCGTCTTCGTCTATGCTGCGGATGACCACATTGTCCAGGCGCCATTTGGTGGTGACCGTATCGTAGCGCATGAAGTCGCTTTTCATGGCGCTGAGCATGCGTTGTCCCTCAAAGTGTTCGTAGGCGAAGTGATAGCCCGACATCCTGCGCGTGTTGTAATTCTCCAAAAAGATCATGTGGCCCGGTCGGATCTGCCGATGCAGATTCTGAAAGCGTTCCTTGCTCTTGTCCTTGATGTAGCGCCATTCGAAATTGAGCCGCGTTTCATTGGTCTTGGGGATGACGAAATGGCTCAGGTAAAGACTGATACCAGCGATCAGAGTGGCGCCGAGGAAGTAGGGGTAGAGGAGTCTTTTGAAGCTCATCCCGCCCGTGAGCATGGCAACCAGCTCGGTTCGTGCCGTCATTTTGGATGTGAAAAAGATCGTGGCGATGAACACGATCATGGAGCTGAACAGATTGCCGTAGAAGACCAGGAAATTCATGTAGTGGTCCATGACGATCTCCCGCAGGCTGGCTCCTTTGCTGACGAAATCTTCGATCTTTTCGGAGATGTCGAAGACCACGGCGATCATCAGGATCAGGGCGATGGCCACGAAAAAGGTCCCGAGGAATTTGACGAGGATGTATCGATCGAGGATCTTGAGCATCACAGTCTGCGGCTTACTTTTTCCACCATCACTGCTTTCCATGCCGCGAAGTCGCCTGCCTCAATGTGCGTGCGGGCCTGTTCCATCAGCCACAAATAGAAGCGCAGATTGTGTATCGATGCGATCTGTCCGGCCAGGTATTCATTGACCGTGAACAGATGACGCAGATACGCCTTCGAATAAGCCTCGTCGACAAAGCAACTCCCGTTGGGGTCGATGGGGCCGAAATCATCTGCCCAGCGGGCATTCTTCATGTTCATTATGCCTTCCGAGGTGAACAGCATGCCGTTGCGTCCGTTCCGGGTGGGCATCACACAATCGAACATGTCCACACCCAGAGCGATGTTTTCCAAAAGGTTGGCAGGTGTGCCAACACCCATCAGATAGCGGGGCCGGTCTTTGGGCAGAATGGCACAGACATCTGCACACATCGCATACATCTCCTCTGCCGGCTCACCGACCGAAAGGCCACCGATCGCATTTCCTGCGCAATTTTTTGAAGCGATGTATTCGGCTGAACGCGCCCGCAGATCCGAATAGGTGCTTCCTTGTACGATCGGGAAGAGTTCCTGCCTGTGGCCATAGAGCGGCTCCTTATCGTTCAGATAGGCAATGCAGCGGTCGAGCCAGCGATGGGTCAGTTCCATCGAATTCTTGGCGTATTCGTGGCTGCATGGATAGGGCGGACATTCGTCAAAGGCCATGAGGATATCCGAACCGATCTGCCGCTGGATCTCCATGACGGATTCGGGCGTGAAGGTGTGCGCACTTCCATCGATGTGCGAACGAAAATGGGCGCCTTCTTCGTCGAGTGTGCGCTGGTTGGAAAGAGAAAAGATCTGATAGCCGCCACTGTCGGTCAGGATGGGCCTGTCCCAGCCCATGAAGGCATGCAGACCGCCTGCTTTTTGCAGGATGTCCATTCCCGGGCGCAGATAAAGATGGTAGGTGTTTCCAAGTATGATCCGGGCTTCAATGTCGTCCTTCAATTCACGCTGATGCACGGCCTTGACGCTGCCCACAGTGCCCACGGGCATAAAGATGGGCGTCGGTATGCTGCCGTGATCGGTATGGATGATCCCTTTTCGTGCCCCGCTCTTGGGGTCTTGGTGCTCGAGCTGAAACCGCATCGACCAAATTTGCACGAAGATACATACATGCTCTTTTCTACTTTTAGGCGCCTATGGAAGAATGGATCTCTGTGCTGATCCCCGGAGCAATTCTCGGGGTCGTTGCCTTTCAGCTGGGATATATGTTCTTCTTTTTCACTGCATTTCCCACCGTCAGTCGGGAGGAGCCAGCGGCGGAGCCGGTGCCAGTTTCTCTGATCGTCTGTGCGCGAAATGAGTTGAAGAATCTGCAGCAACACCTGCCGTTGTGGCTCAAACAGGATCACCCGGAATTTGAACTCATCATTGTCAACGACCGCTCTTGGGACGCATCGGAGGCCTTTTTAGATGAGGAAGCAGCCAAGGACAAAAGGCTTCGCGCCATCCATCTTCACGACCACGACCGCGATCTGGTCGGCAAGAAATTCGCTCTCACAATTGGAATAAAGGCCGCTAAGAATGAGCGGGTCGTCCTCACTGATGCCGATTGCCGGCCAGCAGATGCCTCCTGGCTGCGCCGAATGACAGATCGCGGCGACCGGCCATTTTTTGTTTTGGGCTACGGTGCGCTGCAGGGCAGAGGGTTCAGCGGTGTGCTGTCTGAATTCGAAACCCAGATAGGTGCCCTGCACTGGATGTCCTGGTCCAACAGAGGGCAGGCCTATATGGGGGTTGGCCGAAATTTGAGCTACACACGGAGCATGTTTCTGGGCCAAAACAACTTCAGCCAATACATGCACATTCCCGGCGGCGATGACGACCTGTTCATCCAAAATGCTTTGAGTACCTACAAAGCGCGCGTGCTCC
>RFXV01000112.1 GCA_009921445.1 Flavobacteriia bacterium | reverse complement strand
TTCGCATAAGATCTCTCTTATTCATTTGTGTCTGTTTTTCGTTGTTTAGAACCATTCAAAGTGTCTGCGGACACCTACACTTACGTAGATGATCGCATCTCTGTCGCCATTGGCATACCAATCGTAAAGGTCTCCGGGGATGTACACCGTATACAACTCAGCGGATACCGCCCATTTTTCATTTATGGTGTGTACCAATTCGAGTTCGATCGGAACCACGAGGTTGCGCGTGTTCCACTGCTTTAAGAAGGTTTGCTCGTCTCCTGCACCAAAAACCCGGTTGCCGCTGTTAAAGAGCAAGCCAACTCCTGTTTGCAGGTCCATACTCCATGTGCGGTGGACCTCATCTGTCACAAACTTCATCAATTGAAGCAGATTGGCTCCTCCTTTCACATACACACTGTGGGCATTCGCATAATAGGACTTCTTAGTAAGCGCACGTGCGGCAAGCGACCCTCCGTAGCCATCACCCTCAGGACTGATTCCTGAGTGTCGATTATACATATAGGCCAACTCCACAAACCACATATTGCGGAAAGGGCCATCCCCACCAAAAGAACGCTGCAGATTCAGATCGAAACCGAAATCTGTTCCGTCATTGCGCTCATCGATCTCTGGGTGCGCGCGATTGGTATTGTCACGACCCCAATCAGATTGATTCCAAACATATCCTATATCGATGCCTGCATTCCATTGCTTTTCGTCGTGGTGGTCATACGCGCCACCCATGGACTCGGCAGTTTTAGGTGCCACAGCCTTAGGCGCTGTATTGGATGCTGGCTTGCGAACAGAAGGACGGGAAACGACCCGTGATGGTGGTCGGGTCACAACAGAGGAAGGAGCTGTCCCCGTAGCTGCGGGCGCAACCACTCCGTTGATCATGTTGAGTGAGTCCACAACACCTTGGAGCTCCTTGGCGATGCGATTGAGTTTGTTCAACTGACGCGCCTGCTGATCGGCTGGGCTTTGTGCCACGGCCAAAGTCGAAAAGGCAACGGCAATAAGTGATAGGGCAATACGATTCATGTCCTAAATAATTTTTTAGCGCTTCAAATCTAATGATTTTTGCAGTTGAGCGAAGACCGTTCTCGGAATTTTGATGGCTTTGTTGAACTTCTTGTCAAGAGCGATGATTTCTGAGTTCTTCAGGAACACTGATTCCATATTCTTCCCAGGGCACGTAATTGGATGAATAGCTCAATTCCAACACTTTGGACCCCCTTATTTCTTTGACCCATTGGACATAGGCCATTGAAAGCTCATGCAGATAGTTCAGTGGGATATCCACCTCCACACCCCGTGCACGGCGGGAAATGTTTTCCAAAGCGCGTTCGGGTTTGGGTTGCAGAAATATAATAATGTCGGGGCTCTGGAGATCCCCAAAGAGGTTCTTTGAAAATTGCTCAAACGGGGGCATCGCCTTTTTTTCAAGGGTCACAGAAGCGAAAACAAGGCTTTTCTCAAAATGAAAGTCCGAGATCAAATGCTCCTTCTCGCCCAAAGAGCGGCAAGCCTCCGCCCATTGCTGACTCCTCTGTGCGGCAAAACTCAGTTCCAGCGGCAATGCAAAGCCTGTGGGATCGGAATAGAAGGGTGCGAGATACGGGTTGTCCTCAAAGCGTTCTAGCAACAAATGTGCATTCCATTCCTCTGCAAGTCTTTTGGCCAAAGTGGTCTTTCCCGCCCCTATGATGCCTTCGATCGCGATCAGCACAGCTTCAGTTCTTTTTTGATCAATTCGCCAGTCGGATCCAACTCTTTCAAATGCTCCTTCATAAAAGGCCAAATGCGCCAGGCGCAAAGGTCTGCTAATGGCTGTTTCACAAAGCTGCGTTCTTTCCACCTTGGATGCGGCAAGGTCAGTTGCTCTGTCTGTATTTCCACCTGGCCGAATGCAATGAGATCCAGATCGATCGGACGATCCGAGTAGTCGACCGACCTCTTTCTTCCCTGGCTTTGTTCGTGATCCAGTAGCTGCCGCATCAACTCTACGGGCGTCCCGGCATACCGAATATGGACAACTGCATTCAAAAACAACTGATCGGAACGGAAACCCTTTGGCTCATTCTCATAGACAGAACTGCAGGCGCACAGTTCTGCTATACTTCCTAAAAATGAGCATGCATCGATCAACGCCTTGCTTCGATCGCCCAAATTGGAACCCAATGCCACTGCTGCATCTGACTTCATCGCGGGCAAAGCTATCGACTGCACCGATTGTATCATTGCACAAAATATCCATTCATGAAATCCTTCTTCTCTTCTCTGTTCGCCAGTGTGCTCGGCGGGATCATCGTCGTCTTTCTCTTTTTCTTCCTGCTTGTCGGAGTCGCAGCTACTAGTGGAGATGAAGATCTGGTCGAGATCTCCAGCGACAGCTACCTGCACTTGAACCTCAACGGAAAACTCATCCAGGAACGGACCGACGACAGCGAGTTTGCGGAACTTCTTTCTCTGGTCGAAGATGCCCCTGCAGCGGGATTGCAAAGCATACTTAGAGGGATCGAACAGGCGGCAAGCGATGAAAGCATCAGTGGGATGGTTTTAGAAAGTGCGGTTTTTATGGGTGGAGGCAGTGCAGCTCAGGAGATCCGGACGGCTTTGGAGCGCTTTTCGGACAGCGGCAAACCGATCTATGCCTACGGAACATTCTTCAGTGCACGCGGGCTCTATCTGAGTTCTGTGGCCGACTCACTCTTCCTGAATCCGTCGGGCATGATGGACTGGACGGGGATGAGCCTTGGCGTAAGCTATTATAAAGGAATGCTCGATAAGATCGGTGTGGAGGCACAGGCCATCCGCGGGAGCAACAATCAGTTCAAGAGTGCAGTGGAGCCCTTCATTCAGGAAGAAATGAGCAGCAGCAATCGCTTGCAACTGGAAACCCTCGCGGGCGATCTGTGGAACGAGATGAAGGAAGCCATTGCATGGAGCAGAGATATGGATCCGACGGAGTTGCAAAAATTGGCAGATGAACTGCTGCTGATCGATGCGCAGGATGTCCTTGCCCAAGGATTGTGTGACCGCTTGCTCTTTGAGGATCAGTGGCTGGCCTTTCTCGAAGAGAAGCTGGGTGAAGATCACGAAGAACAATTGGTCTCCCTTGGTGATTTCCTCGATGCACGCCCCACCGTTGGCAGCCGAAGAGAAAAAGACCGGATCGCCACCTTGTTCGTCAACGGAGAATTCACATCTGGAGACGGCATGGAGACAGTGGATGCGCAGACCATGGTCAACGCGCTGCAGGACATCCGTGAAAACGAGCACATCAAAGCACTCATCATCCGCGTGAATTCCCCCGGGGGACAGGCCTGGATCGCCGATCAAATGGTTCGGGAGATCGACAAGGTGAAAGAGCAAATGCCCGTGATCGTTTCCATGAGTGATGTCGCCGCATCTGCGGGCTATATGGTGGCATGTCTCGGAGATACGGTATTCGCACAGCCCAATACCATTACCGGTTCCATAGGAGTATTTGGTCTCACCTTCAATGCAGAACAGCTGCTCGAAGAAAAAATGGGCATTCGAACCTACCATATCAACACAGCTGAACACGCCGACATGGGCTACCCGGACCGTTCATTGGACGCGTACGAACGTCAGGTGCTCCAAAACGCGGTGGACCGCTATTATGGACAGTTCATCGACCTGGTGGCCGAAGAAAGAGGTCTTTCCAGATCCTATGTCGACAGCATCGGACAGGGACGAGTGTGGTCTGGTAGCCGCGCACTTCAGCTGGGTCTGGTAGATGCGCTTGGGGGAATGAAGGAAGCTGAGGAGGCTGCGCGATCCCTGGCAGGATTGGATTCGGGAAGCTATCGCCTCAAGGATTATCCGGAATATGAAGACCCCATCGAGCAGTTGATCAACGATCTGACCCAAGCCCGGATGCCCAGCGCCTGGACACAACTTGACCCGGCCATTTCGGAAGCAGTAGAATGGTACGCCAAGTGGAAGACGCTTCAGGGAGTTCCACTCATGCAAATGGAACAGGAACTGCACTGGAAAGAATGACCGGCGGAATGCGATCGGTCCGAAGCAAGAGCGCTCCCTTGCTTTATTTGGTCCTCGGCGGACTCTTTCTCACCGCCCTGATCGCCTGCAACCTGATCGCCAATAAATTCGTGTCCGTCGACCTTGGGTTCAAGACCTTCATTCTCTCTGCAGGGGTACTTCCCTACCCCATTACTTTTCTGATCACTGATCTGCTTTCCGAACTGTATGGTCGAAAAAAGACCAACCAGATCGTAGGCATCGGTTTTCTGTGCAGCGCCTTTGTCCTTTTGATCCTTTGGCTCGGGCATCTCTTCCCCTCCATTCCAGGATCGCCAGTGTCATCGGATACCTACGAACAGGTCTTTCAAAATTCATTTCGTGTCATTCTTTCCTCAATGATCGCCTATCTCTGCGCCCAATTTGTAGATATTCGTCTGTATCACTTCTGGAAAGATCTGACCAAGGGCCGGCACCTTTGGCTGCGCAACAACTTCAGCACGCTGCTCTCCCAACTGCTGGATACTACGCTGGTCATTCTCGTACTGTTCTATGGAAGTAAAAGCACAAGCGAAATGACAGATATGATCCGTGACGGCTGGCTGTTCAAAGCACTGTGTGCCCTATTGGATACCGCATTCCTATATCTGATCGTTTTCTTTATTCGCAGGCATTTTGGAGCTCAGCCCCATGAAGATCTTCAACTCAATTCCTAAACCACTCGTAAAAAAGCTTCAGCGACTGTTTCGGTGGCTTCTGGCATGTGCTGCTGCTTGGATCTTGTGGAAGAAGTGGCAGGAAAACCCTGTTGAAGCCGATGGGTGGCAGATCTGGCAGATAACTGCCGCATGTGGCCTGGCAGCCACAGGGCTGCTGATCGAATCCATGATCTGGTGGTTCCCTGCCAAAAGGATCGGTCCCCTGCGACTGGTCGATGCCTTCAGAAACACATTGGCTTTTTTGTACTACCAGATATTCATTTCCTCTGGCTTGAGCGAATGGAGTGCCCGCTACTTTCAATTTGAGGAAAAGCACACAAAAAGGAGAAGTGCCAGTGTCATCCTGGCTGTACAGACCAGCAAGTGGATCGTTCGGCTCTTTCTGAGCGGCATCCTTCTTTGGCTCGTGCCCACCATCCTTCCTGAAGCGCTTCCAAGCGGATGGCTGGCCGCACTTTTCTTCCTGCTTGCCGCACTTGCCATGATCTGCCTTGTCTGGCCCGAAAAACTGCAACTCGCTTTGGGTGTAAAATGGTCGGCCAAGATATCGGCTTATGTTGCCCAGCGGGGAGAACGGATCTTCCCTCTATTGCCTGTTCTCCTATTAAGTACCCTCAAAGTCGGGTTGGATACCATTGCGCTCACCCTGCTCATTCATCCGAGTGCGTCATTTGATATGAACACCTTCCAGCAACTATATCTCCTCTGTGCTTCCTTTCATGTACTCGCAGGCTTTCTTCCTTCCCTTGGACCGGCCGATGGCGTTTTGAGAGGAGCGGTAGGGAGCTTTTATTTCGTTGGTGAACCCGTCGAGGTGAAGATGGCCGCTGCTTCCATCTTTCTTCTGTGGATTTTCAACGTCGCCCTGCCCGGAGCACTCGGTGGTCTGTTGCAGCTTTTCAGGAAAGGAAATTCATAAGGCTTCATCCATCTTGGATGTTCTTTGGATATTTGACCTTTGGTTGAGAACCCCATGGCAGAGGAGATAAAAAAGATCACACCCGTTCAGCGTTTTTTTCGACTCCTGCAGCAGGACCGAAAAGACGT
>RFXV01000111.1 GCA_009921445.1 Flavobacteriia bacterium | reverse complement strand
TCATCGATGTCCATGCCGGGCAGGATCCGCTTATTCAGTACCAGGCTCCATCGCGGGTTGAAGACCTCCCCGAAGGCATTGCTGTGAATCAGTTCATACTGATCTCCAGCGCTGCTCAGGTTGGCGAAGATGAACACCTTGTTCACTTGGTTCTGCGTGGATTCTGAGCGCAATCGGTTGTATTGCCAGATCTCATAAGGGTAGGTCGAGGGCTCGTATTTCCGGTCTTCGATCAGGTCGGGTCGGCCGTATTGAAGTTCGACCCGCCCGCGGTCGGTCTTGTAGCCCGGAACCGTTCGCGCATCAAAACGGGCATTGACCGAACGCACTGCGCTGAGATAGCTTCTGAATCGATCGCCAGACTGAGCGCCATATCGCTGGCTCCAGAATCCCGCAACGAATCGGCGCCGCTGGAGATCCGATCCGTTTTCAAGCAGCTGGTCGATCTGCCTTCGCTCCAAGGCATCGGCAATGGGATGGAGCATGTCCACCAGGCTGCGGAGGCTGTCCTTTTCCGTCAATGGGGGCAGCCAGTCCGTGCCATCCAGCAGTTGGGCCTGTTCCGCATAGCCCTCTGATTCAATCTCCGACTGACGATAAAAGAGGGTCTTGTGGCTGTCCAGCGTATCGCCCTTTCTGCTGAGCAGGTCGAGGTGCAGGTAGTAGAGCCCACGCGGCAATTCCGAAATATTCAATCCGCCATTGAGCTTCAGGTCTGCAGCAACGGCCAAACGCTTGAAGGAACCGTATTCTGACAAAACTTCCTCCTTCTGATCGCTCAGGTAGTAGCGCAGGAGAATAGATCCTTCACCACTGCCTTCCAGGTTGTAGACCTCGCAATTGAAATGAAGACCACTTATGTTCTGCGCGATGAAATAGTCTCCGGAGGGCAAGAGTGGATCGGGTTGTTTTTTGGGATCTTCAGCCACGAAGAGCAGCGGATCTGAAAGGGTGATCTGCTCCCGTTCGGTGCGAATGTCGATCTCGGTCTGAATTTCCTGAACCGCTCCTTTGTTGGCCAGATCGTTGACGCGCATCCGGAGCTGATATTGACCGTCTTCGAGCAGATAGCGGTTTTGATGGAGGAAGGTCATTTGCAGTGCCGAGCTGTCTTTCACTGCAGGGGAATACATCTCAAAAGCATCCCCAAAGACCACGCTGTCCTCTTGGGTGAAGAGCAATTCGATGCGCACCGCTCCAGTGTAGGTTCCGTTCTCTTGGGCACTGGCAACAAGCGAACTTCCTTCGACGGCAAAAACCGTGTGAATCAGGCTTTTGTCATTTTCCTGTTGAAGTTGCACATAATGCATCTGCACACGTGGAAATGAGCGCCCCATTTGGGCTTCGGCCAGCAGAGTGAGGGCAAGGCTGAGCGCAAGAAAGAACCATCGTGCCATGGTTCAAAAATAGGGTTCTCCGGGCAGTGGTCCACCTGTTGAAAAGACGGGTATTTCGTGCCGGATGAATGGGTGTTCAGCTGCCTTCAGTCTTTGATCAGGAGTTCCTGAGTAAAGGTGCCTTCCGAGGCAGTGATGCGCAGTAAGTAGACCCCTTTTCGCAGATGCGAGAGATCGATCATTCGTTCCGATCCACCCTGGTAGATTTTAACGGAGCGCATATCGAGGAGTTCCACACGCGACGGCGATCCACCATCGATAAATAGCAGATCCTTCACCGGGTTGGGATAGATGCGCACGCTCGGTGTCTCCGTATCGGCGATCAGCTCCAGGCCCGCGGACAGGCGCAATTCAATGAGCTTGGCGTCGTCCTTGAACGGCCCCTGATTGAAGGATTCAGAGGAAATGAGAAAGTCCAGCGGTCCTGTTTGCGCAATGGCCTCTGTTTGTTCCATCCCCAGGTTGAACAGATAGGATCTTTGGTTGATTCCCGAGAAGACATCCTGAGGCGAGAAGGAATGGCACACCCAGATAAAAGGCATCAGTGTGCGGCTGTACCCGGTCAATACCATGCTTCCCGACAGAGCATCGTAGACGCCACCGCTGATCAGTCCGGCATTGTTCAGCTGACTGGGCATGGGTTGTAGAGAATAGGTTCCGCTTTGCTTGGGCACCATGTAGGCCTTGGTCGATCTGTTGACCCAGTCTTTGGTCAGCAGCAGAAGCGAACTGGAATCCAGAGAGAGCAGCGCCTCGGCGTCCCACTCCGTGTTGTTCAGGTTCGGAGTGAAATCGATCTGATCGGCATAGCTGTAATGGATCATCTCGGCCAGGACAGTATCTGAAGCCAGGTAATCGGCCTTGGCGATCTTATAGATCTTCAGATCGGTGCGGTTGCCGCGGTTGTTCCCGATGTCCCCGATGTACAAGGAGGTGGCGTCTTGGGCGAGATCCTCCCAGTCGCTATTCACTGCGTTTTGAATGTGGACAGTTCGCAGGATCAGGCCTGTCGCTGTGTCCAGCTCGAAGAGCTTGTTTTCGTTTCCAGAATCGTTGTGGCTGATGAACCGCCCATTGAAAAAAACAGCTCCTGAAGATTCGGACAGCACAGCTGGAAGCAGCGCGCGCACCGATACGCTGGCGATCTGGGCGTGGGATAAGGCCGAACACAACAGAAAAAGTCCGATACCTGTGAGTACGCGCACCATCCATTTTTTAGATTGGAAATTACTGACCAGAAACACTTTCGATTGAGGATGTTGTTGCAGGGCTGAGGGCCCCGAACTTCAAATTCTTTTCCAATGCTTCAATCATCTTTCCCGCAATATTCTTCTCTGAAATACCTTCAATTCCTTCGAGTCCGGGCGATGAATTCACTTCAAGCAACAGTGGTCCATTCTCTCCTCGAATGATATCGACTCCTGCCACCTTCAATTCCATGGTCTTTGCAGCCAATTGGGCAACTTTTCTTTCTTCCTGAGAGACCTTGACAAGGGAAGCTGTCCCGCCCATATGCATATTGGCCCTGAACTCTCCAGGAGCGGCGGTACGCTTCATGCTGGCTACGACTTTCCCATTCACTACAAAACAACGGATGTCCTCTCCCTTGGCTTCACCGATATATTCCTGTACCAGGATATTTACTTTTAAACTTTTGAATGCATTGATCAGGCTCTCTGCTGCTTTCTTGGTTTCTGCAAGAACGACCCCTTTTCCCTGAGTCCCCTGAAGAAGTTTCACGATCAGCGGTGCACCGCCCACCATTTTGATGAGTTCATCCGTATCCAATGGAGAATGCGCAAAGCCTGTAGTGGGTATGGGAAGGCCGCTGTTGATCAGAATTTGCAGCGCAAAAAGTTTGTCCCTTGATTTTGTGATGGCAGCAGCGGAGTTCAATGTGTAGACGCCCATTGCTTCGAAGTGGCGGGTCAGGGCACAGCCATAAAAGGTCATGCTTGGTCGTATCCTAGGAATGATGGCATCGAATTCATTCAGGATCCTGCCCCCACGGTAGTGCATCTCCGGATACTTTCCGTCCAATTTGATGTAGCAGTCCTTGATCTGCAAGAATTCCATTTCATGGCCTCTTTCCTGTCCAGCCTCCATAAGCCTTCGGTTGCTGTAAAGTGAAAGGTCACTGCCCAAAAGACCGATCTTCAGTCCTGTTCGTGTAGTCTTTGTCGGTTTGTAGAGATCATGCAGATCATCCTCCGAAGGGACACCCAAAAGGCATGAAGATTCCGGGTCGACCAAAACCTTTCCTGCCATCGCCTGACGGCCAAGGAGCATGCGGTAGCCCATATTGTCCCGATTGGTCAGACTCACCTCAACGTCCCAAAGGCTATCAGCGATGGAAAGACGGGACTTGATGACATATCGTACTTCGCTGCTACCGCTCGAACTCTTGATACGCCTTTTGTCGAATACGGGCGCTTCGCAGTGTACAGTGGTCTTTCCGTCGTTTTGAATTGGATGGACATCAAAACTCACCCAAGGGAGGCCATCCCGTCGGAAGGGCTCGATGTTCAAAGCGTGCAGAGCGGAAGTCTTGGCACCTGAGTCCACTCGTGCCTTGATGATCGGAATATTCAGCTGAGGGAATCCACACCACTCTTCGCTGCCTAAAATGATCCGGTTCGAATTCATATGCAAAAAGGTTCTTGTTGCCCTGTTCCTGTCTTTTCCCCGTCGATCAGAAGCCGAAGTGGGAACGTCTAAAATTATGCTGAAACAGTGGGTCGTTCGACAGCAACAGTGATCTTGTGCTCCGTCCGTTATTTGATCAGTTGAAGCCTCTGCTTCCCGCACTGCAGCACATACATGCCTTTGGGAAGTGTCTCCAGTCCGCTGAGTACAGCCGCCCCCTTTGTGAAACGCAGCTGGCCTTCGCGCACGCATCGTCCGCTGAGATCGGTCAGCACAAAGGGCTGAATGCCCTGGGTTTCGGCGGGGAACCGAAGGAAGAGCCGATCGTCCACTGGGTTGGGGTAGAGCACGGAAGTTTGTCTACGGTCCGTTTCATTGGTGGAAATGCCACTTTGCTTGTAGATCCGTACGTAGTCTATTTCCATGCTGGATTGCATCAGGGTGGGATCCACTGCCGGTTGAATGGCAATGTTCAGCAGGAGGAAGTGCGGCTTTTGAAAGGGCCAGTTGTTCGGGTGCTGGGACATGGGTTGGTAGGTGTAGTGCACCATGCCGTCCACGCTGAACTGGATCTTGTCTTCGGTCCATTCCACGGCATAGACATGAAAATCGCTCAGCGCTGTGGGGATCTTTTGCCCTCCGCTGTGGACCATCCATCCGGCTCCACTTGTGTTGAAATAGGTCTCTGGGGTGTGAATGGCACTGAATACTTCGTTGGGCTCGTTCCCCCAATGCTCCATGATGTCGAACTCGCCGCAATAAGGCCAGGAGACTGTGCCATGGCCTTGGGTTTGAAAATATGCGCCGCGTTCATCGATGTTCTTTCCAAGCATCCAGATGGCTGGCCATGTGCCTACGCCACCGGGGACTTTGGCCCGGACCTCGACACGCCCGTAGGTAAAGGCGAATTTTGAATTCAATCGGGCGGAAGTGTGGGTCTTGGTGACGCCCTGGTCGGTGTAGTTCTCTTTTTTGGCCACAATGTGCAGGGAACCGTTCTGTACATAGCTGTTGTCGATTCGATCGGTGTAGTGCTGTATTTCTCCGCTGAACCAGCTGCTGCCCACCGGAAAAAGTGTTTGGTGATGCCATTTGCTGCTGTCCAGGGCGCCGTCGGTATCGAATTCATCGGACCAGATGAGCTGGTCGTATACATCGCCAGGCGGCAGGGGCGTCAGGTATTCGTGGAAGAAATCGTCAATGTAGGCGGTCACCTGATCGTTGTTGTTGTCGCCGTTGACCTGGATCAACACCCGGTCGAGATCTACGCGCTGTGAAGGCGGAGAGGTGTTGACATCAAAATTGTCGTACGGGTCGGTCAAAAAGTTGAATGTGACTTCCTGCCATTGGTCCAGAAGGATGGGCTTGGTCACGGAAACCTGATTCTTCCAGGGCTCCAGGGTGTTTCCATTTTGCAGCTTGAGGGTCACCTCATTGGGCTGGTTCCCCGTAATACTCGAGGAGGGCACATAGATCTTGAAGGAGAATGTCGGGTGGGCGAAGATGTTGAGTTTGTGTCCGGCCTCAAAGCGGATGTTGCACCAGGTTCCGCCAAAGTCGCGGTACTTCAGGACTGTGGGCGAGGTGTTGATGCCTTGGGCAGCCGGATTGCTGAAACTGGTATTGAGGATGCAGTCGACGGCTGCCCAGCTGGAGATGTTTCCGTTTCCTTCAAAATCGTCCTGGATGTTTTGGGCGAAAACAGCGGAAAAGACTGATTGAAGAAGGATAAAAAGGGTCTGTCGCACAGTCATTGAAATTCCGCTTTACACAAAGATAACCCCTCATGTGTGGCCTTTTCCAAAGCGATTTCAAATGTGATCCAGAAGATCTTTTGCACATTCCAATTCGTGCAGACGCTCCACAGAGATGCAGCAGGCGCGCATGCGCTGCCGA
>RFXV01000012.1 GCA_009921445.1 Flavobacteriia bacterium | reverse complement strand
ATCCAGTGCCGCTGCATCAGCAGAAGGCTTATCGGGATGACCAGCTGGATGGTCAATTGACGGTCACCGAGCGTCTCTGTGAAAAGGTCTTCTCCCTACCGATACATACGGAGATGGACCAGGAGCAATTGAACTTTATCAGCTCTACCACAATTGAGATCATTGATAAATTAACCAAGTAAAAAGAGAAATCATGAAAGTCGTCATTGTAGGAACAGGCTATGTTGGCCTGGTAACTGGTGCCTGTCTGGCAGATGTAGGTCTGAACGTCTGCTGCGTGGACGTGGATGTGAAAAAGATCGAAAATCTGAAAAAAGGCATCCTGCCCATTTACGAGCCGGGCTTGGACATGATCGTCGAACGGAACTTCAAAAAAGAGCGATTGAGCTTCTCCACCGATCTGCCGTCGGCCATCAGAGGAAGCGAAGTAGCGTTCATTGCTGTCGGTACTCCTCCTGGTGAAGATGGTTCTGCCGATCTGAAATACGTTTTGGCTGTGGCCACCGAGATCGGTGAGCACATGAGCGATTATGGACTGGTGATCACCAAGAGTACCGTACCTGTCGGCACCGCGGAGAAAGTGCGGAGTGCGCTCAAAGAAGCCCAGCAGAAAAGAGGTGTGGATATTCCTTTTGATGTGGCCTCCAATCCTGAATTCCTAAAAGAAGGAGCCGCCATTCAGGATTTCATGAAACCCGACCGCATTGTGGTGGGTGTGGACAGCGAGCGTGCTCAAGAATTGATGAGTAAACTCTACAACCCCTTCACCCTGAACGGTCATCCGGTGCTGTTCATGGACATTCCTTCTGCCGAAATGACGAAGTATGCGGCCAACTCCATGCTCGCCACCAAGATCAGTTTCATGAACGACATCGCCAACCTCTGTGAGCTGATGGGGGCAGATGTCAATATGGTCCGAAAGGGAATTGGCTCGGATCCGCGGATCGGCAACAAATTCATTTATCCAGGTATCGGCTATGGAGGCTCCTGCTTTCCAAAAGATGTGAAGGCACTGATACGAACCGGAAGGGAACAAGGCTACCGAATGCGCATCCTCGAATCGGTGGAAGAAGTCAATGAATTACAAAAAGAAGTACTCTTCGATAAGATCCATGCGCATTTTGACGGAGAACTCGAGGGCAAGACCTTCAGCATGTGGGGGCTCTCTTTCAAGCCGAATACGGATGATATGCGCGAAGCCCCGGCGCTGGTGCTGATCGAAAAACTGTTGAATGCAGGTGCCAAGGTCCGCGCCTACGACCCTGTTGCGATGGAGGAAGCCAAGCACAGCCTTGGAGACAGTATCCACTACGCCAAAGACGAATACGATGCTCTGGTCGACAGCCACGGACTGCTGTTGGTAACCGAGTGGTCTGAATTCCGCGTACCCAACTGGGATGTGGTCAAGAAACTCATGAGCGAAAAAGTGGTTTTTGACGGAAGGAACATTTACGATCGGGCAGATATCGAAGCTCTTTCATTTACTTACCACGGAATCGGCGTCTAACCATGAAACGCACCCTAATTACCGGAGCAGCTGGATTCCTCGGGAGTCATCTCTGTGACCGCTTCATTGCCGAAGGCCACAAGGTCCTGGGGATGGACAATCTCATCACCGGGGATATGAGCAACATCGAGCACCTCATGGGGCATGAGCACTTTGAGTTCTACCACCACGATGTGACCAAGTATGTTCATGTGCCCGGCGAACTCGATTACATCCTCCACTTTGCCTCCCCTGCAAGTCCGATCGATTATCTGAAGATCCCGATCCAGACCCTGAAAGTCGGTGCCATGGGCACCCATAATCTCCTCGGCCTGGCACTTGCCAAAGGTGCTCGCATCATTGTGGCAAGTACCTCAGAGGTCTATGGCGACCCCATGGTACATCCGCAAACGGAGGAATACTGGGGCAATGTGAATCCAGTGGGACCCCGGGGCGTCTACGATGAGGCCAAACGCTATCAGGAGGCGATCACCATGGCCTACCACACCTTTCATGGGCTGGAGACACGCATCGTGCGCATATTCAACACCTATGGCCCGCGTATGCGCCTGAACGATGGGCGTGTGCTTCCAGCATTTATTGGCCAGGCCCTTCGTGGAGAGGATCTCACAGTGTTCGGGGACGGCTCTCAGACCCGCTCCTTCTGTTATGTGGACGATCTGGTGGAAGGCATCCACCGCCTGTTGATGAGCGATTGTCCCGATCCTGTGAACGTCGGCAATCCAGACGAGATCACCATCCGTCAGTTCGCCGATGAGATCATCCAGCTCACGGGAACGGATCAAAAGGTGATCTACAAGCCCCTGCCCAAGGATGATCCGACCCAGAGGCAACCCAACATCAGCAGGGCCAAAGAGATATTGGGCTGGACACCCAAGGTGGATCGTTCCGAAGGCCTGAAGATCACCTATGACTATTTCAAGAGCCTGCCTGAAGACGTGCTCTACCGGGTGGAGCACAAGAATTTCCAAGATTATAATCAACGCAGAAAGCAGGAATGAGCGAGGGTAAAAAAGTGCTGCTTACTGGGGGCTTGGGCTTCATTGGTTCCCACACGGCGGTGGTTCTCATTGAGCGCGGTTATGATCTGGTGATCGTAGACAACCTGAGCAATACCACAGAAGAACCCCTCGATGGAATCGAGGCCATTACGGGTGTTCGTCCAGCCTTCGAAAAAGCGGACCTGAGCATATCCGATGAGATCGAGGCTTTTTTTTCAAAGCATCCGAAGTTTGATGGGGTGATCAACTTTGCCGCTTTCAAGGCGGTGGGAGAGAGCTATAAGGATCCTCTGAAATACTACACCAACAACATCCAATCCCTGAGCCTGCTCTTGCAGCAATGCGCAAAGCGGCAGATACCCAAATTCATCTTCAGTTCCTCCTGTACCGTCTATGGGGAGGCCGAACATCTGCCTATCGACGAAAATGCGCCGATACAGGAGGCGTTGTCGCCATATGGAAATACCAAACAGATCGGGGAGGAGATCATTCGGGACACCATCGAGGTCCATCCCGAGTTGAAATGCATTTCCCTGCGCTACTTCAACCCGATCGGCGCGCATCCAACGGCAGCCATCGGTGAATTGCCCTTGGGCCCGCCACTGAATCTCGTTCCCTTTGTCACGCAGACCGCTGCGGGTATACGCGAGCAACTGCAGGTATTTGGGGATGATTATGACACACCAGACGGCACCAACATCCGGGACTATATTCATGTGATGGATGTAGCCGAAGCACATGTATGTGCGCTAGAAAGACTTTTTGAGGAAAAGAATGAGGCTGCCATGGAGTTCTTCAACCTCGGAACGGGCAAAGGCTCCTCCGTACTTGAGGTGATCCGGTCATTTGAGAAAGTGAGTGGGCAGGCGCTCAATTACCGCATTGTGGAGCGCCGGCGCGGGGATGTGACCGCTGCCTATGCAGACACGACAAAAGCCAACGAAGTATTGGGCTGGTCGGCTCAATACGATCTGGATGATGCCGTGCGGGATGCCTGGCGCTGGGAAAAGAAGATCAGAAACATCGAATGATGAAAAAACACATTCTCATTACCGGAGGGGCAGGATTCATTGGCTCCCATGTAGTACGGCTCATGGTGAACCGCTATCCAGAATACGAGATCGTCAATTTGGACCTGTTGACCTATGCCGGCAATCTGGGCAACCTGACCGACATCGCCAACGCACCTAATTATCAGTTTGTCCGTGCCGATATCGCTGATGCTGTGCAGGTGAACGAGCTGTTTGACCGATTCGCCTTCGACGGGGTCATCCATTTGGCGGCTGAAAGCCATGTGGATCGTTCCATCGAAGATCCTCTTTCCTTCGTGCGCACCAATGTGATCGGCACGGTCAACCTGTTGAATGCCTGCCGCGATCAATGGGCGGGGCAGATGGAAGGCAAGCGCTTCTACCACATTTCTACGGACGAGGTATACGGCACATTGGGCTCAGAAGGCCTTTTCATGGAAACCACCGCCTACGATCCGAACAGCCCCTACTCTGCTTCCAAGGCTTCCTCAGATCATTTTGTCCGGGCCTATGGGGAAACCTACGGCCTGCCACACGTGGTCACGAATTGCTCCAACAACTATGGCCCACAGCAATTCCCGGAAAAACTCATCCCGCTGTTCATTCACAACATCAAAGAGGAAAAGGCACTTCCTGTTTACGGAGACGGCATGTACACAAGGGATTGGCTCTACGTCATCGACCATGCAAGGGCCATCGACAAAGTGTATCACGAAGGGCTGAACGGGGAGACCTACAACATCGGAGGATTCAATGAATGGAAGAACATCGATCTGATCCGTTTGCTTTGCGGCATCATGGATGAGAAACTGGGGCGCGTAACCGGGCATTCAGAAAAGCTCATCACCTATGTCAAGGACCGCCCGGGACACGATCGTCGCTACGCCATCGACGCCTCTAAGATCAAAAGTGAGCTGGGCTGGGAACCCTCTGTGACCTTCGAGGAAGGCCTGGCCGAGACGGTCGAATGGTACCTCGAAAATTCCGAGTGGCTCAAAAACGTGACCTCTGGAGAATACCAGCAGTACTACGATCAGATGTACGGAAGCCGCTGATCAGAGCTTCCGGCAACACATCAGCCCGTCCCTTAGGGGAAGCAGCACGGAAGCCACGCGCTCATCTTTCATGATCTTCTGGTTGTAGGCGTGCAGTGCGAGTGTCTCTGCATCCATCCCCTCCTCTGGGTCCAGCACCTTTCCGCTCCACAGCACATTGTCCGCAACGATCCAGCCACCGGGTCGCATGCGTTCGATGACCGCGTCGTAATAAGCTGTATAATTCTCTTTATCCGCATCTATGAAGACCAGGTCCCATTGTTCGTCCAATGTCGGGATGATGTCCAGTGCATGACCAATGTGCAGCTCTATCTTCGAATCATATTCTGAATGCGCGAAATAGCCGCGCACGCGTTTTTCCAGTTCATCATTCACATCGATCGTATGCAATCTGCCATCTGGTGTGAGCCCCTCAGCCATACAGAGCGCCGAATAGCCTGTATAGGTTCCCACTTCCAGTATCCTTTTGGGCTGCAGCATCTGGGCGATCATACTCAGGATACGCCCCTGCATGTGCCCGGAAAGCATTCGGGGCATCAGCACCTCCGACCAGGTCTCTCGATTGATGGTTCTCAGCAATTGGCCCTCGGTCTCGGTGAACCGCTCGGCGTAGGCATTCACTTGTGGATCTGGAAATTCCATTGGCTTGCGTCTTTAGGTGGACCCTTGGCCCCGAAGATAGATACTGCTCAATGCGGTAGGCTCAAATACCTGATTGGCGACCTCCAACAGCTCAGTGGCCGAAATTCGATCGATCCGCTCCATGATCTGTTCCAAGGGCTCGATACTTCCCCTGTGAAGCAGCGAACGGGCCGCCGAACCCACAGAACTGCCTGCATTCTCCTGAGCCAGCGCGATCTGCCCCTGCACTTGTTTCTTGGCCCGACTGAGTTGTAAGGTGCCCAGCGCACGTTCGCGCAATTCTTTTAACTCTTTGTGCACCAATCGAACCACCCTTTCTGAATGTCCGGGTTCCGTGCTGAAGTATACGCCCCAGCACCCCACGTCGGTGTAGGGCGTGTAGAACGATTCCAGGTGATAGGTCAGTCCGAACCGCTCACGAATGCGCAGGTTGAGCCGATTGTTCATTGTGGGGCCATCGCCGCCAAATGCACGATTCCCCAGAATGCAATGCGTCTGTGACTGAGCCGTCTCTTTTTGGGCATGAACGGCCTTGTGCGCTCCTGCACCCTTTCTTTCAAGAGTGCTTCTTTCAGGCAGGATGTCGTCAAAAAGAGTGCTCCATACACGCTCCACCTTTTCACCACTCAAAGGACCGGCTGTGGCCAGGACGATCCGATCAGTCCGGTAAAGGCGAGCGGTGAATTCCAAAAGGTGATTCCGGCTAAAAGAACGCACGGACTTCGGCGTACCCAGAATGTTTCGACCCAAAGGATGATCGGAAAAGATCAACTCATCGAAGAGATCGAAAATATGGTCGGAAGGGCTGTCTGCATAAGCTTGGATCTCATCGACCACAACTTCCTTCTCCTTGCCGATCTCCCGTTCAGGGAATGTGGAATGAAACGCGATATCCACCAACAGTTCGGCCGCACGACGGAAGTACGGATCAAGAACGGTCGCATAAAGGGTCGTGTCCTCTTTCCCAGTGAAGGCATTGAGCTCTCCTCCGATATCGTCCAGACGGCTCAGGATATGGTAGGTCTTCCGGTGCGCCGTTCCCTTGAAAAGGCAATGCTCGACAAAGTGCGCAAGACCCTGCTCCCGCTCTTGTTCATCTCTCGATCCAGCACGGATGATGATCGCCAGATGACAAATAGGTCCTCTGGTCTGCTGGTGCAGGATGCGCAGTCCGTTCGGGAGGCTCGCCCGATGAAATCGCTCTTGGACGATCTTCATGGATCGGTCTTTTTTTGAGCCTCCTTCAATACTTCCTCGGCTTTCATCCACTCCTCCATCAGCCGGTCCAATTCTCCTTTGGCCTTTTCATAGCGATCATAGAATCCCTCTTCTGCGCTCAAGACCTTGAAGGACTCCGGGTCGGAAAGCTGGGCATCCCATTGCTTGAGTTCTTCCTCCTTTTGATGCACCTCTTCGGTGAGCTGAGCAAATCGATTCTCCAACTTCCTAAGGGCCTTTTCACGCTTTTTTCGCTCCTTGTAGTTCTCCCTGGCTGGCTGTTCCTCTGCCTTGGCCTTCTCTTTGGTCCGTGCTTCGATCTGCCGAAAGTCCCGGGCCTTTCTTGCCTCAAGAAATGCCTCAATGCCTCCTAGGTGTTCCTTGATCTTGCCCTCTGCAAATTCGATCGTCTTGTCTGTCAGTCCCTCCAGGAATTCCCGGTCGTGTGAAACCACAAGCAGTGTTCCATCGAACTGCTGCAAAGACCTTTTTAGAACGTCCTTGGCACGCATGTCCAAATGATTTGTCGGTTCGTCCATCACCAGAAAGTTGATGGGCTGAAGCAACATCTTGCACAGAGCCAATCTTCCCTTCTCCCCACCGCTGAGCACCTTCACTTTTTTCTCTACCTCCTCGCCGCTGAACAAAAAGGAACCCAACAGATCCCTAGCACGCGGACGCACAGATTCTGGCGCTGCGTCCTCAATGGTCTGCAAGAGGCTGATCTCTCCATCCAATTCATCGGTCTGGTTCTGCGCATAATAGCCCAGCTCCACCTGATGGCCCAATTCCACAAGACCGTCTGCTTGCAGTTGCCCAATGATGATCTTTACCAAAGTGGATTTCCCCTGACCGTTCTGACCCACGAAGGCAATGCGCTCTCCGCGTTCCAGCCGAAGGTCCACAGCCCTCAACACATCCTTTTCATCGTAGCTCTTGCTCACCTTTTCGCAATGGACCACGACCCGTCCGGATCGACTGGCTGGCGAAAAACGGAACCGCATCTCCCGATGGTCTTCTTCCTCCACCTCAATGAGTTCCATCTTGTCCAGCTTCTTGATCAGGGATTGGGCGAAAGATGCTTTCGTCGCCTTGTAGCGGAACTTTTCGATCAGTTCTTCTGTGCGCTTGACCTCTTTTTCCTGATTCTTCTTCGCGGCGATCTGCAGTGTCCGTTGTTCGGCCCTTTGGGTGACAAAACGTGAATAGGGCATGGGAAAGTCATAGGCCTTTCCGTACGAGAGCTCGACGGTCCGGTTGGTGACCTGATCCAAAAATGTCCTGTCGTGGCTGACCAGTACGATACCTCCTGAATACTCCTTAAGGAATTGCTCCAGCCAAATGATGGATTCGATATCCAGGTGATTGGTTGGTTCATCGAGCAGCAAAAGATCATGCTGCCGCACCAGCAGTTTGGCGAGTTCCACGCGCATGCGCCATCCTCCTGAGAATGTGGCCGTGGGTGCTTCAAAATCGGCCGCCTTGAATCCAAGACCCTTCAAGATCTTTTCGATCTCGGCACGAAAGGTATATCCGCCCAACATGCCATAGCGCTCGGTATGATCATTCAGGTCCTGAATGAGCTGCATATAGGCCTCGGACTCATAGTCGCTCCGCTCGCTCATTTCCGAATTGATCCGAGCCAGTTGTTGCTCCAATTCGACGAGTTCCGGCATGGCCTGTTCCATCTCCCCCATCAAGGAATAACGATCCAACAGATCGAGTTCCTGAGGCAGATATCCGATGCTGCATCCCGATTGTACAGCCACTTCGCCCCTATCGATCTCCTGTTCACGGGCCAACACCTTCAGAAGAGTGGATTTACCCGCTCCGTTGCGCCCGACCAATCCGATGCGATCTTCCCTGGTGATCAGGAAACCGATCTCATTGAAAAGGGTCTTGTCCGTAAAATCGAGGGTGACCTTGTTGAGTGAAACCACGCGGCAAATGTATGAAGGCGCAAGGGCCGACCGCTGTACTTTTGTATTGAATGAAAAAAGGAAAACGCCTGTACAGCATTCTTCGGTTGAAGTGCCCCCGATGCCACAATTCGGACCTGTTCACAAACAGGAGTCCGTTCCCCCTGAAGGAATTGAGCCAGATGCCCGAACACTGCAAGGTATGCGACCTGAAATTCGAGCGTGAACCTTCCTTTTTCTACGGGAGCATGTATATCAGTTACGCCTACGGAGTGGCCGTATTCGTTGCCGTCTTTGTATTGGTCGATCTCCTCCTTGGCTATGGCATCTGGACAACAGTCGGCACTCTCGCGGTAGTACAATTGCTGGCCAGCCCATGGATCTTCAGACTGAGTCGTTCGACATGGATCAATCTGTTCGTCTCTTATGACCCCTCCTATTCGGAAAAGCGTCCTAGATCGACCTCCGAAGGCAAAGGCACGGAGTGAAACATGTGATCGAGCATCCACTGGCTCAGCAAAGGTGCCAGCAAGGTGCCTCGACTGCCCATTCCGTTAAAAACATAGAGCCCCTCGTGGCCACCTACTGCACCCAGGATTGGTTTTCGGTCCCTAACGGCCGGTCGCACCGCCGCTTCATGCCCCACCTGTTCCACCGGTCCCGGCCATAATTTGGACAGTTGTTCCAGCAGCCACTCTTTGCCCTGATCACTGGGCCGCTCATCCAGTGGATCCCAGGAATAGGTGGCCCCGACTTTATACAGATCATCACGCAAAGGCATGATGAATACGCCTCCGTGGACGATCTTGTCCGAATGAGGATAGCCCGGTAATCTGAGCGTCAGCACCTCACCCTTGACAGGTGCCATAGCGTTTTCCGGTATTCCGTAGGGCAGGCCATCTGTCTTCCATCCCATACAAAGCACCGTGGTCGTCCCATCCAAATGCTCGTCCACACACCATTTTTGGTTCTTGACCCGATGCCACTGAGCCATAAATTGCTCCACTTCGTCCAACCAGGGGGCGACCAATAAACGCCCTGCTTTTTTCAGTTCGCCGTATACCTCTTTCTTACCATGGATCAGGCCCAGAAAGTCCACAAATCCTGCATCTGCACTTTGGGCTTCCCAGTCATTGATCTTGCCCTGCTCCTGTATTCGATGCCAGATCGGGATCGGTGCTGCCCATTCGCTCCCCAAAAGGGCATTGGTATCTGCATAGAACTGCTCGGCACAACGGGCCAATTCAGCCGCGCGCCAAACCAGCTTCAATCGTTTCAAAACGATCGGATTGTAAATACCCGAGGCTGCAAGTGATGCAGAGGGCCTTCCGTATTTCCACCAATCAATGGAATGCCCGGACATATGCGCCCTCAATGCGAGGATGCTTCCCGAGATACCGCCACCAATGATCCGTATATGTGCCATAAAAAAGGCCGCATAAGCGGCCTGTTCTTTTGATTCTTAATTGATCAGTACTCCCAGAGGTCGTGTTCAAAGTTCCTCAAATTCTCTCTGATCTGCTGCGCCTCGAGCAACTGCATCATGGTGTCGTTGATCTTGTAATCCGCTATGGCCCGATCGTAGACGTTGTCTTCTTTGTAGACCACGCTGTTGAAATACCGAAGATGGAACACTTCATCGAAGGTCAGTCGCTGCTTGCGGTTGTTCCGATTGTAGGTGGTGTGCGTGTGCAGCGCCACCCTGGCATCCGGGAACCAGACCCAAAAAAGCTCGTATGCATTGCTCGCATTTTTTGGATCCTGAACACGTGGGGCGATGCCGATGATTCGGTTCTTCATTTCCCCACGCTGCTTGTCAAAATACCAATCCGACTTGATCTTATAGCCCAAAACATTGCTCGAGCGGATGGAAATCGTATCTACTATGTACGTACTTGGGTCGTTCCGAACTATTCCAAAATCGTCATCAATAGCCACTGTGTCGTATTGATCGATCATTTGCTCCAGCGCATCTGGTGTAAGAGGTATCTCAAATTTGTCGTCATTAAAGACCTCTACTATTGTCCCCTCAGAGAGAATGCCTTGCACCAAAACATCAAAGAGCGACTTCCGGTCTGGAAGCTCCTGAGTTGGATAGTACAAGTGCTGGTTGATCTTCTCCCGAATGTCGATGATCTCCCAGTGTCGCGTCGACCAGACCATATCCGCTTCTCTTAAAAAGGGATATTGGATCACCCGGTTGTGATGATAGAACTTGGGTGGATCCGGAATGATGCCGTCATCTTCCGGTGTCAAGACCTGCGCCATCCCCTGTGGAGCAATACCAAAAGAGAGCAGGGCGATAAGTAAGATCAAGCGACTTTTCATATGCCTATACGTTTACGTCTATGGAGAAACCAGCCACATCCACCCTCAGACCCTTTGGCCCTTTGGCTTTGATGTCCCTGAATACGATGGTCGAGCCATTCTTCACCTTGTCGATCAACTGTTTCACATCGCTCGATAATTTGTTGCCACGAACTTTCTTCGGTGGGAATCCCGGAACGACGATCTCAAAGGAAACCACTTCCAACTCGAGGTCGAATGGAAAGTCATTCAGGTCGGCCTGAATGGGGCTGGATTTAATGAAACCAGCAGAACGCAAAGTGTTCTTTTGTCCTCGCTGAGAACCAGTAGCATCCGGTACCCGCTTGATGCGGAACTCCTTTTTGCCCATGGGCTTTGACTTGCCCTCGTCGTCGATAACGGAAACGCTGATGGTGATGGTCTTCTGGGTCACGCCCGATACATCTGCGATATACTGGCCCTTTCCTGCAGAACGTACACCCGGACCGCTCACCTTCACTTTGGAAGGATCCACGCCTGGGACGCCTATATCCAACGGGTTGTCCACGCCGCGATAGAGCACATTCATCTTGGTCGGGGAAATGACCACGCTTGGCGGTGCCACATTATACGCTGCCTCTACAGGATATTCTTTGATCTCCCCGTTGGTGACCAGTTTGATGATACCCGCCCAAGTCTTCTCGCCCACAACACTTGCGGGGAAACGCACCTTGGCCACGCCGCCAACGATGTCCTCATCTGAGAGCGCCTGACCATCAATGACAAAATCTGGATTCTGTGTCTCATCATAAGCTGCCAAAAAGACATCTGCTTCGTAGTCGTCGCCTTGGATGACATAATTGGACTTCGGCATGACGATCGCTCGAACACCCGTGAACTTGAGATCACTTGCTCCAATACTTGCCTTGAGGTCAGCGATGATGTCTGCCTCGGTGTTTCTGATCTTCGCCTGATAATCCGTGAGGAAGGCCAATACAGCGATCAATGGATAATGCTCGAACGTGGCGTGCTCCCAGTCCAGGATCGCATCTCCTACCTTGACATCGTTCGTATTGAATTCTGCATTGATCTCTTCATGCAGCGCCTTGTCGTCCGGCACCAGTTTGATCATGTCCGTACGATAGCTGTCCAGCATTTTCCTCAGGTCCATGGCCTTCCCCTGGATGAGCATGAGGTTGGCTACCATGGATTTGTCGTCCATTTTCTTGGGTTCTACGCCCGCCTCATCGTAACCTCCTGTGCCTTCGATCAGCGATTCCTTGATGGTCTCGATCTCTTCGACCAACTGATTGGAACGCGCTCTGACCTTTTTTGAAGATTCCCTTGCCGGGCCTGCCTTGGTCGGATTTTCTGAATAGGCCGCCTCGATCTGATCATACACATCTGAGTTCTTCTCTTCAACGACCTGAGCCGTTCCTTCCAAACTGCTGTTGAGTTTTGAAAGTGCATGTAAGATGTCCTTGGAGATATTGAGCGCCAAAAGGGCGGTCAATACCAAGTACATCATATTGATCATTTTCTGACGGGGACTCAGCTTACCTCCTGCCATCTCTTTTCTGTCTTAATGGATTGATGATTGGATGAGCTGACCGATCAGGATCTGTTTGGATTCATAGCTGAGAGCATCCCGCCATAAACACCATTCAGATTGGCCATATTCTCTGCGAGGGCTTGTACTTCCTTATTGAGTTTTTCTGAGCCTTCCATAGCGCCGTTGATGTTCTCCATCAAACTGTTCTGTGCCTCCATTTGATTGGCTGAGGTCTCCAGCTGTACTGCATAAAGCGCGTTGAGGGACTCCATGTTCTTGGAAGCCAAAGTGAGTTGATTGCTGTAATCGCTTGTGGCTGCCGCAGCATCCACCGTCTCGTTCAAACGACCCGCTGTATCACCCAACTGCCTTAGACCCGTTCCCAAACTCTCTATGAGTTCGTTGTCGATCTTCGCTTCTTCCAGCATGTTGTCCAATTCCTGGGTGACGGTCAGATCTGATCTCTTTCCTTCTTCATCATCCATGCCTGCCGCCAGTTCCGGGTAGACCAATGTCCAATCGAGTTCCTCTGCGGGCTTTTCAAATGCAGAGAAAAAGAAAATGACCGCTTCCGTTGTCAATCCGACAACGAGCATAACGTCCGCTCCTTCGAGGTGAAGGATCTTGAACATGGCACCAAGGATCACCACTGAGGCTCCCCATCCGTAGAGTTTCGCCATGAAGTTCTTGAAGCGCTTACCATTTACATCGATCAAAGCCATAGTCTGTGTTTTTTGGTGTTTTTGTTTGTTCTCGTTGTGATCAATAGTCTTTCAGGTCTCTTCCGAGGAAGTCCTGCAGCGTGCGGAAGCCGACGTAACTCTTTCCCGTATCCTGGTATTCGAAATCGCGTGTGCTGACCTGCATGAAGGAGGCCACATCCTTCCATGAACCTCCGCGGATCACTTTGCGCTTGAGGGTCTCATCGTCCGTCTCGTCCGCATTGTACTGGAAGTCCGGTGATATGTCGCTTACGTAGTAGTAGCTGGATGCTTCGTAGGCTGTACTCGTCCACTCAGCTACGTTGCCACTCATGCAGTAAAGATTGAATCCATTCGGGCTGTAGGCCGTCGCTTTGACCGGATAAAAACCGCCGTCGGAAACGAGGTTCCCTCTGTTGGGCTTGAAGTTGGCCAGATAACAGCCTGCGCTGTTGGTCGCATAAGGTCCACCCCAGGGATAGGTGACCAGATTTTGACCGCCGCGGGCGGCATACTCCCATTCTGCCTCTGTAGGCAAACGGAAGTCATGCTCGATCAGTTCGCCCTCTGAGATCAGAAAATCGCGACGGTATTTTGAACGCCAATTGCAAAAGGCACGGGCTTGCTTCCAATTCACACCGACCACGGGATAGTCGTCGTAGGCAGGGTGCCAAAAATACTTGTCGTGCTGTGGCTCATTGAAGGAATAGGTGAAGTCATGCACCCAGCACAAGGTGTCCGGGTAAATGTTGGTCACTTCCTTTTCGATGAACGACCCTCTGTCGGACAATTCCTGACTTTCCTTGATGTAATCACGGTAGTTGAATTCCAGGCCATCGTCATCGGTATCTCCGTAGTCGTATGAGACACGGTTTTCCTTGCGTGCAGCCTTTTGACGGTTCAGCCAGAAGTAGACATAATTCAATTGCCGGGCGTCGACCATTTTTCCACCCATGAAGCGCTCCTCTGGAAGCAAGTAGATGGTCTCGATGATCTCGGTATACTCTGCGGAAGGATAGCGCTCTTCGTTCCACTCGATGGTCGCGTCCCAATTGATGTGGGTCTTCAGGCTGTCCGGATAGTTCACCGATATATATTCCTGATAAAAGGAAGGATCGTCTATATTCTCATAGTCAATGAACTCATAGCCTTCGACCAGACCATCCTCTCCAAGACGGAAACGGACGATGGAGTCCCGAACCCATTCGACGAACTGTCTGTACTCGTTGTTGGTGATCTCCGTTTGGTCCATGAAGAAGGAGCGTACGGAAACGGTCTTGGTCGGTGCTGTGAGTGTGTAGGGAATGTCCTGGTCGGCATTTCCCATATTGTAGGAGCCCTGTGGGATGTATACCATGCCGTAAGGTTCGGAGGGAAACCACTCTTGTCTGTCCTGAACACCTACGAGCTCGCCGTGATCGCTGCTGCTGCAGGCTGCTGCCAGCAAAAGCACCGCGAGGGATAGCAGTAATTTGTTCATGATTTTCATTTGCGTGTTTTAGTGGGGTCTTTTCATTTGGTGGTCAGAGGAATCGCGGATTCCTGTAACTACCGGGGATCTTTTCGGGTCGTTCGATCTTGAAGCAATAGCCCAGCATGACTTCGTGGCTGCCTCCGCTCTGCGCGCTGATGTCCGACAATGTGTGATCATATGAATATCCCAACTTCAATGCAGGCAGGACGTACACCCCGGCTTGGGCTGATATCGCATCCTGAGTGCGGTAACTAACGCCACCCCAGATGCGCTTATTGTACAATGCATTCACATTGACATCAACGGTAAAAGGGGCCGAAAGATCAGATTTGGCCAGAACAGCTGGCATCAGTTCCCAATTCGTATTGGGGATCGCCCAATTGTATCCACCCATCAGATAGTAATGTCTCTTTCCTCGGAAGGCAGCGCTCGAGCCGACCTGATTGCCCAGTTGGAATTCACCTTCGATCAAGCGGCTGCTGGACAGGCCCGCCCACCATCGTTCGTTCTCGTAGTAGACTCCGAAACTCAAGTCTGGTGTAAGGGCAGTGGACTGATTGGCTGCAATGGAAACATCCGTTCCGCCTGAGCTGCCATCAGGGGCCAGCCATTCTCCTGAAGTCAATGCCTTGTTCTTGAAGTCCACCATCAGACCGACGCCCAACTTGCCATTGCCTACTTCTCTTTGGTAACCATAAGCCAGCCCTACTGTGATGTCTTGGAAGAAACCGATCTGATCGTTGGTGATGACCAACCCAATGCCTCCGTGGAGAAAACGCACGGGGAGGTTTACATTGAAATTTTGTGTGGTCGGTGCATTGTCTACACCCACCCACTGGCTTCGGTGCAATACATCCAAACAAATGCTTTCTCTATTGCCAGTGAAGCCCGGGTTGAACAACATTTTATTCTGCACGAACTGAGTGAATTGCAGATCTTGCTGCGCATTCATCCCGACGGACAATAACAGAAATGTCAGTACGAAAAGTCTCTTCATAGGGCTTTTCAATTCGTTTTCTGTGCTTAGTTGAAGCGGCTAAAGATAGGTAAAATGGGTTTTTGAATGGGTTGTCAACGATGCGCTCTTGAAAACCCACTGTTAAAACCCTGTAATCGATTACTCACAATCCCTTGCGATACGCGCCCCACCACCTTTCGGGGATCTCATCCGCACAAGCCCTATCGTAGTCCTCCTGCGTACAAGGCACCAAGACTTCAATGGCCGAACGACCGTCTTGACGAGCCTGCACCGGCACTTCCATCCACCACCGGCCACTTACAGGGCTTTTGTAGAAGACCAACTCCTGCGCGCCATCATTCATCAAAACCGAGAAACGACTGAACGAACGGATCTTGGACGCCGGGTGCTCTCCGGTCCGGGCCGCATAACCTTCCATAAAATACCAAAGAACCTGTGCAGCCAACATAGGCGTTATCCTGTTTCTCTCCTCGCTGCAAGCCATCCCGAAAAGACCGAAACTGCTGACCTTATCGCTGATGCCGGCGTATCGCGAAAGCGAACAGATCTCGTCTTCCGAGAAGCCATTGGGTCCAGGATGAGCCACCTCGATTCCTCCGCTTGCCTTGACGGAACTCAGGTCCATGCTCACCAGATCACTGTCTCTTAAATATGGCTCGCACAAGGCCATATCTGCGCGCAGGCTGCCCAGTCGGATCAGATCGAAATGCATTTTTTCCATCAGGGCCTTTTCGTCTTGATGAATAAAGCAGGTCTGATAGCCCAGGCTCGCAAAATTGAAAAGCCGGTAGGGCTTTTTCAGGATGATGTGACTGAGGTAATTGAATTCGTTCAGGGGCGTCTCTGTTTCACGGCCCAGATCGAAACGGCTGTCCACTGCCGCAATATTGACCGTCTGATCGGGGAGATCGTACGCACGGTACATGGCATAAGTGAGGTCCTGACTGCCACCGATAACAAGCGGAACAATCTTGAACTTGAACAACTCAACGAGGATCTCCTTCAGGGCCGCATAGGTATCTTCTCTTTGTTCCCCAGCGTACAGTGTGCCCAGATCGACCACGCGGAATGGCCAGTCTCCCGGGTACAGGTCGTACAGTTCCCTTCGGATGCTGTCGATGGCCAGTGCCTGCTCCGAATCTCCAACTCGGCCGCGGTCTTCACAAACGCCTAGAATGCATAAATGGGCTTCTTCCCAATCGGGCATGCCCTCCAATTCATCATGGACTTGGACCCAAGAACCGATTCGATCGGACCCCTCTTCCTTGTGCGACTCGACCAGGGATGAAGGAACAGGAGCGAGGATCTCTTCTAGCACTTATTTCTTCTTTTTCTTGGTTGCTCTTTTCTTGGGCTGGTTCTTCATGATCTCTTCGCATGCCGCCCTGTCCAAGGTATGTGGATCGACATCCTTGGGGATCTTATAATTGGTCTTTCCAGACCTGATGTACGGCCCATAACGGCCATTCAACACCTCAATGGTAGGGTCGCCCTCAAAGACCGCGATGTATTTATTCCTGTCGGCTTCCCATTTTTCTTCCAGAAGCTCAGCGGCGCGCTCCAGGGTTACTGTGTGCGGATCATCCCCTTCATTGGCCCGCAAAGAAGCATAGGTCTTTCCATGCTGCACATAAGGTCCAAAGCGTCCGATGGCGGCCTTGACGACCTGTTCCTTATAGGTGCCCAACTCTCTGGGAAGGGCGAACAGTTCTAGCGCTTCTTCCAGTGTGATCGAATCGAGCATCTGCCCTTTCAGCAGACTTGCAAAACGAGGCTTCTCTTCTGATTCGGTCTCTCCCAGCTGCACCACTGGTCCGTAGCGAGCGATCTTGGCAAAAACTTTTTTGCCCGTTTTGGGATCCGTTCCCAACTCGCGTTCTCCTTTCGCAAAACCCGCATTTTCCTTCACCTCCTCGATGATCGGATGAAAATCGCCGTAAAAGACATCGAGAAGTTCCTTCCACTCCCTGCTGCCCGAAGCAATGGCGTCAAAGTCCGATTCCATGCGGGCGGTGAATTGGAAGTCAAGAACTTCTTTAAAGTGTTCCACCAGGAAGTCATTGACCACCATGCCGATATTGGTGGGCATCAATTTGCCCTTGTCTGCTCCTGTGGTCTCGGTCAGATCGAAGGCCTGTATCTGTTCCGATGCCAATTTGATCAGTCGGTATTTCCGCTGCTGGCCTTCCAGATCGGATTTTTCAGCGTATTCCCTTCGCATGATGGTGGAGATCGTTGGCGCATAAGTGGACGGACGGCCAATGCCGAGTTCCTCAAGCTTTTTGACCAGACTCGCCTCAGTGAACCGTGCCGGCGGACGAGTGAAACGCTCGGTGGCCTCCACTTCATTGCGACCGAGCAACTGCCCCACACGCATTGCTGGAAGAACCCCTTTCTCCTCTGCGTCCAGATCATCATCTGTGCCTTCCAGATAGACCTTGAGGAATCCCTCGAATTTGATGACTTCGCCCTTGGCCACGAATTGGGCGGCATCTGGTGCTGGAATATGAACTGTGGTCCGCTCAAGCTGGGCATCGCTCATTTGTGAGGCAATGGTGCGCTTCCAAATAAGGTCGTACAGTCTGACCTGCCGCGCATCCCCTTCGATACTGTGTCGTTCCATGTATGATGGACGGATGGCTTCATGGGCCTCCTGTGCACCCTTGGCTTTGCTCTTGAACCTTCTGCTCTTGCTGTATTCAGATCCATAGAAACTGCTGATCTCCTGTTCAGCCGCTTGTATGGCCTGCTCCGAAAGATTCACACTGTCCGTCCTCATATAAGTGATCAGGCCCGCCTCGTAGAGTTTCTGGGCTACCTGCATGGTCTGGGCCACCGAAAATCCAAGCTTGCGACTCGCTTCCTGCTGGAGCGTTGACGTGGTGAATGGCGGTGCTGGGCTTCTCTTAGCTGGTTTGGTCTCCAGGTCGCCCACTTTCGAGTCTGCGCCTTTCAATTTATTGAGGAAGGCAGCGGCCTCTTCTTCGGTTTTGAAGCGGTGATTCAGTTCAGCTTTGAAGGAGCGGCCTTCTGTCTCGAACAAAGCGACCACTCGGAAGGCCGATTCTGGAGTGAAGGCTGTGATCTCCCGCTCTCTTTCCACCAATAGGCGTACTGCCACAGACTGGACACGCCCTGCGGAAAGGCCGCGCTTCACTTTTCTCCACAATACGGGGCTGAGCTCATAGCCGACCAAACGATCCAAGACTCGCCTGGCCTGTTGGGCATCCACCAGATTCTGATCGATCCTTCTCGGGTTCTCCACGGCCCGCAGGATGGCATTCTTGGTGATCTCGTGGAAGACGATGCGGTTGGTCTGCAGAGGATCGAGGCTCAGCGCTTTGGCCAGGTGCCAAGCAATCGCTTCTCCTTCGCGGTCCTCATCCGATGCGAGCCAAACAATATCTGCATCCTTGCACAACTTTTTAAGCTTGGCGACCACCTCCTTCTTCTCCTTGGACACCTCGTATTGCGGTTCGAATCCGTTCTCTATGTCGACCCCCATTCCCTTGGAGACGAGGTCGCGGATGTGACCATAACTCGATTCAACTTTAAAGTCCTTTCCCAAGATGGACGCAATGGTCTTGGCCTTGGCAGGAGACTCAACAATGACGAGGTTTTTGGACATAACGGACGGAAATTTCGTCTGCAAATTAAACCTAAAAGACGGCGAACAAGTTTGTCCGTAAAGCGCAATCTGTCAAATTGTCAGCAAAAGTAGAGGTTGTAATTTCGCCTTTTCCTAAGGAAATAATATGGAGACGTTGGACAAATCGTCATTGCCATTGGCTGAGGAGCGGCAGGGAGAAGTGCTGAGTAAGGGATCTGCAACCCGAGAAGGGGATAAGAGGCTGTACATCGAAAGCTACGGCTGCCAGATGAACTTCAGTGACAGTGAGATCGTTGCCTCGATTCTTTCCGGTGCCGGATATGCGACCACCCGCGATCTGGAAGAAGCCGATCTGGTGCTTCTAAACACCTGTTCGATCCGCGATAAAGCCGAACAAACGGTTCGAAAGAGGCTGCAGTTCTTCAATCAGGTAAAGGACAAGAAACCCGAGCTCACGGTCGGCGTACTCGGCTGCATGGCCGAACGGCTCAAGGAGCAGTTGCTCGATGAAGAGAAACTGGTCGATCTGGTGGTGGGGCCGGATGCGTACAGGGAACTGCCCCAACTACTGGAAGAGATCGGAGGCGGTCAGAAAGCAGTGAATGTGCTCCTTTCAAAAGAAGAGACCTACGGCGATGTCCAACCGGTCCGTTTGGGTGGTAACGGTATTACGGCCTTCATTTCTATCACCCGGGGTTGCGACAATATGTGCACCTTCTGCGTGGTGCCCTTCACCCGGGGCAGAGAGCGAAGCCGAAAGCCCGAGACGATCGTTCAGGAGGCTCAGGACCTCTGGGCTGCGGGTTACAAAGAGATCACCTTACTGGGCCAGAATGTAGACAGCTTCCTTTGGTACGGTGGAGGACCTAAAAAGGATTTCGCGAAGGCCAGTGAAGCGGCCAAGGCAACGGCTGTAGATTTTGCGCAGTTGCTCGAACGCGTGGCACTTGCTGTTCCTGAAATGCGCATCCGCTTTTCAACGAGCAACCCTCAGGACATGAGCGATTCGGTTCTTCACGCCATCGCTCGGCACAAGAACATCTGCAACTACATTCACCTTCCCGTTCAATCCGGAAGTTCCCGCATCCTGAAGGAAATGAACCGCGGACACGACCGCGAAGAATACATCGCACTGATCGATCGCATCCGCCGCATCATCCCGGATTGTGGGTTGAGCCAGGACATGATCGCGGGCTTCCCGACAGAAACCGAAGACGAGCACAAGGAAACGCTGAGCCTCATGGAATATGTGCGCTACCATTTTGGCTTCATGTTCTTTTATTCAGAACGGCCCAACACCTATGCCGCCCGCAACAAGACGGATGACATTCCGCTCGAGGTCAAAAAGAGAAGGCTCAATGAGATCATCGACATGCAACAGAAGCATTCCCTGGAGCGAAACAAAGAACAGATCGGCAAGGTGCAGGAGGTCCTAATTGAAGGTTCCTCGAAGAGGTCGGAAGAGCACTGGTTCGGAAGGAATCCGCAGAACACGGTCGTTGTCTTTCCGAAAAATGGAGAACGCCCCGGGGACATGGTGCAGGTTCGGGTGGACAGCTGTACCGCAGCGACTCTGCTGGGAGAAAAGATTGGCTCGTGAAGAAATGGTTTTACATCCTCGTCGCCTGTTCGAGCAGCCTCGCCCTGTCGGCCCAGACCAAAGTGGGCGACCGATGGGTGGACAATGATCTTGAATGGGTGGTGCTCAGCCAATCCGTGCGCAATCGGGGAACACTCGAGCTGTGCATTGGTAACAAGACAGAAAACAGATGCGTGGAGAATGTATTCACCGCTTTTGAGATCCGTGTGTTCGATTCGGCAGGAAAGGAAATATGGAATGGTTTATGGAAAGGAGATAAGAAATCCATTCGCTTCCGCAAGGCGCTTCCCGAGGCGGCGCGACTGGAGATCAAGGCGACCCGGAGTTTTGTCATCAACTGGATGACGGGAAACCGGATCCATCAAGACAATGTATTGGAATTGAGTTACCCCCTCCCATGACATTACAGAGCATCAAACAGCGCTTCGGCATCATTGGCAATGCCCCTCAACTCAACAGGGCCATCGAAAAGGCCATGCAAGTCTCACCCACAGACATCAGTGTGTTGGTGACCGGAGAGAGCGGGGTAGGTAAAGAAAGTATCCCACGGATCATTCACAGCTTGTCGCATCGCAAGCACCGTCCGTTCATCGCCGTGAATTGCGGAGCCATTCCAGAAGGAACGATCGATTCCGAACTCTTCGGACATGAGAAAGGCTCTTTCACCGGGGCCACAGGAACGCGCAAAGGCTACTTCGAAGAGGCAGACGGTGGAACCATCTTTCTGGATGAAGTAGGCGAATTGCCCCTGTCCACACAGGTGCGCCTGCTCAGAGTACTCGAAACAGGTGAATTCATCAAGGTGGGGAGCAGCCGGATCCAAAAGACCGATGTCCGTATCGTGGCCGCCACGAATCTCGAGATGCAACAAGCCATTCGGGAAAACAAATTCCGGGAAGACCTCTATTACCGACTCAATACTGTGGAGATCACCCTGCCACCCTTGAGGGAGAGGGCTGGAGACATCCATTTGATCTTCCGAAAATTTGCAGCCGACTTCTCTGAGCGCTACAACCGACCGCCCATTCGACTCGAAGCAGATGCCGTGGAACTCTTGCAGCGCTACAGATGGCCGGGAAACATTCGCCAGCTGAGGAATCTGGCTGAACAGCTCAGCGTGGTAGAGAGCGATAAACAATTGGACCGAGTCAGCCTGATCGGCTATCTGCCCGAAATGGGGAACCGGGATCTGCCCATGGCTCATCCAGGGAAAAGTGATAAAGCAGAGAGCGATTTCGCGACAGAACGCGAGATCCTCTACAAGATCCTTTTCGACATGCGCAACGACCTCAATGACCTGAAAGACCTGACGCGCAAGGTCATGCAATCCGGAGTCAGTAAGGATTTCGAACAGGAAAATGCAAGCCTCATCACCAAGGTCTATGAGGACCGCCCAGTGACCACCGAACCCGCCAGGCTCATCCCAGAAACGGCCTCCGAGAGCGAGCCTGAACTGCATGAAGAAACCTACACACTCGATATTGAAGCCACCCCGGAAGACGAAAGCCTGTCTCTTCAAGACAAGGAACTGGAGATGATCAAAAAGGCCCTGGAGCGGCATACGGGAAAAGGCAAGCGCAAAAAGGCAGCTGAGGAACTCGGGATTTCAGAACGTACCTTGTATCGCAAGATCAAACAATACGATCTCGGATGAGAAAATGGACGTCCTTACTTCTCCTCGTTGTGGCCGCATGCACCGGTGGCTACACCTTCACAGGCGGAGATGTGGGCGATGCCAAGACGATCAGTGTTTCCAACTTTCCCAATTACGCGGAGTTGTTCCAACCCAATCTCAGCCTGACCCTGACCGAGGCCATCCGGGATATCTTCGTTCAGCAGACCCGTTTGGAACTCACATCCAGGGACGGGGATCTTCAGCTGGAAGGGGAGATCACCGATTACCGGGTAGAGCCTGTGAATGCCCAGGCAAACGCTACTGTGGCCCAAAACAGACTCACGATCAAGGTGAAGGTGCGCTTCACGAACACTCTGGACGACACCAAGGACTACGACAAACAATTCTCCCGGTACAGAGACTACGATGCCAGCCAAAATCTGTCGGATGTGGAGGAAGCACTGATAGAAGAGATCAATCAGGAATTGGCTGAAAATATTTTGAACGCAGCGATCGCCAACTGGTAGGAAATGGACAGCGCCCAAGTCATACAACTCCTTCAGAACAAAGGATCGAATACTGCCCCACTCGAGCAGGCTCTTGAGAAGGAACTGAACGCTCATCCCTATTTTACGGCCGTTCGTCTGCTTCGGCTCAAGGCCCTGCAAGAAAGTCAGTCGCTCAGTTTTGATGCGGAACTCAAGCGCACGGCCGTGCACATTTACGATCGTCGACAACTCTTTGAATGGGTTTCCATGCCGTTGGCCCCCTCAGACCGTTCTTTCAAAGAGGAGACATTGGAGCCGCAAGAGGAGACTGTTCTCGAGGAAACGGTGGATACAGGATCTGGATCTGAAACGCAGGAAGTTCTCGGATCGGCCCATGCGGGAGAGGGAATAGAGGAAGAATCGGCCCCCGAACAGGTAGAACAGGAAGCGTTTTCAGCGGAAACCGAATCAGTTCAGGAGGAAGAGGAAACGGATGTAGCTGAAGAGCATGCCGCCAGCGAGCAGAAGGAGCATCCCGTGGCTCAGGGAGAAGAAGCCGTTGAGGAATCTACATTAGTTGAAGAAACACCTGAAGAGGCAGAAGAAAAAGCTGTTGCTGCTCCAGCAAACAACACGCTCCCGAGCGAAACAGAAGCCGCGCGCCCAGAATTGCCTGAAGACATTGTCGATCCGGCAGCCGCTGCACGAAAACGGGTAGAGGATCTTCTCGCCGCACATAAAAGACGTAAAGGGCAGAAAGACGAGGACCCTCCTTCAGAAAAAAAGCCAGAGAGGCAAGAGGCAGAAGAGACCATTGTGCCTCAAGTGGAGGCAAAGGCAGAAGATCAGCCAAGCGGTACATCATCAGAGAAATCCAAAGCTGTCGAAGAAGAGGCGATCCAGCCTGAACACACAAAGCCTGCATCGGAAGACTCGGGCCAGGCAAAGAATGACAAACAAGCTGATACGGGATCGAGCAGCTTCAGTGATTGGCGGAAGAAAGAACAGATCGAATTGGTCGATCAGTTCCTCAAGGAACCCCCTCGTTTTCAGCCGAAAAAGGAAAAAACGGCAGAGCAAACACCCAATATCGCTTCGGAAAGTGTTCAGGAACGATCCGAATTCATGACCGAGACCCTGGCCAAGCTTTACATCGAACAGGGCCACGTGGAGAAAGCCATTGAGGCCTACGACATCCTCCGCTTGAGATTTCCTGAGAAAAGTAGTTTCTTTGCCGGCCGCATTCGTGCGCTAAAACAGCAATTGAAAAAAGAGTCCTGATGTCTTTACTGTTCGCGATACTCATCTTCATTACCTGTATCCTGCTGGTACTGGTCGTTCTGGTACAGAATCCAAAAGGCGGCGGACTGTCCTCTGCTTTCGGAGGCAGCAGCAGCGGAACCCAGATCCTGGGCGGAGTGAAGAAGACCACAGATTTCTTGGACCGTAGTACCTGGACACTGGCCATCGCACTATTGGTGCTTGTCCTGGCCAGCAACCTGTTTTTGGAAAGAGGAGCTGCCACGCAACAATTGGAAGATTCGGCCATCCAAAATCAGATCGACGAGGGCTTTGCGCCTCCCCCTCCGGCGGCCGTCGTGCCGAGCAGTTCACCTTCTGAATTGTCGGATGGCTTGCCCGAATCCGTTGAGGAAGAATGATATGAAAGGCTCCGATCGGAGCCT
>RFXV01000110.1 GCA_009921445.1 Flavobacteriia bacterium | reverse complement strand
GGGCCCTCTCCAGCGGAGGCAGCTACAACGACTGGTATCAGGACAAGTCCGACTACCGCGGCAGCAGCAGTAAATTCTACACCAAGTAAGAGAACACCTCTTCCACTTTAAGCCACCTTAGGGTGGCTTTTTTTTGCGCCTAAGCCAGATACCGATGCCTTGCTTTGCGCCCCCAGTAAATAGCAGCCAGCAAACTCAGAAGCAGACCAACGGGAAAAGACTCCACCAGAAATGTGACCAAAAAAGCCACCAACGGATGCTGATACCACTGCCGAAACGTGTGCAGATCGGCTTGTTTCTGAACCACCTCTTCGGCCGTAAGCTCCGAGGCACTCTGGATCTTTTGAATCTCTTGCTCCCACATTCGCTCTGTAAATACCTTTCCCTCTTCGGTCTGGAAAAACACCACCCAACTCAGGCTGTAGCTTCCGGCCACGATCCCGCTCATCAAAAGGCCCAATCCAAATTGCGCCCAAAATCGGCTGCGCCCTTCCCTGTGGAAAGCCCTGCGCATCCCCAACAGAACAGGGATGTAGGAGAGCAGAATGAACGACCAACCCAAAAGCTCCAAAGCGTCATAGTCGCTTTCCTCCGAACCGATGAACTGCAGTCCGATCAAAAAACCCAACAGGGCGATCAACCCACCTGCAAATCCAAATGTCCAACTCCTGATGTTCATGGCATTTCGTTTGCTTGGAAAGGTCGCATTTGATTTTCAAACAGCGGGAATGCTGCCACAAAAACCCTGTGCTGGGAGAGTTGTTTTTTGGTCATACATTAGAATAGTGCGCTCCATCCGAACGGTCATTGCCCTGGGGGTCTTCCTCCTCTCCTCTCCCGCAGTCAGCGGCCAATTCTACTATGGGCTGCATCAGAAGTTCGGCAAGAACCGGGTGGAATTCAACGAATTCGACTGGCGGTTCTACCGCTTCGAAAAAATAGACTGCTACTTCTATAAGTCGAGCCGCGAGGTGGCCGAGCGAGCGGCCGTTCTCGCCCATGAAAACCTGAAGCAGATCGAACACGCCCTGGATGCACCCGTGCGCGACCGAATGCACATCATCGTGTTCAACAATCTGTCGGAACTCAAGCAAAGCAATCTGAACGCCTCCACAGAAGACGACTACAACACCGGCGGAGTTACCCAGATAGCCGGCAACAAGATGTTTTTGTATTTCGATGGAAGCTATGCCCGTTTGGAGGGGCAGATTCGCGCCGGCATGTCGGAGATGGTCATCAACAACCTGATCTATGGCAGCTTTGGGGAGAGTTTCAAGAACTCCACCCTGCTCAATTTTCCGGAGTGGTACTTTGAAGGGCTGATCGCCCAGCTATCTGGACCCATGGAAGCCGTCGAGGAAGCCCAGCTCATGGACGGCTTCATCTACGACCGATACACCCGCTTCAATGCGCTGACCGGACAGGAGGCTCGTGTGGTCGGCCACAGCATCTGGCAGTATGTGGCGGAGACTTACGGCAAAAAACTCATTCGCAACATCCTTTTCATGTCTGTGGTGAACCGAAATGTGGATGCCGGATTCCGCAATGTGGTGGGCGTCGACCTTCAGGCCATCCTGCAGGGATGGAGGCAGCACTATGTGGATCGGTTCCAACTCACCGCAGGGGTGAACCCCATGGGTGAACTCGAAGATTCGGCCTTGTTCCGCGGGCGCAGCGATGAACGCATCACCCACATCGAGCTGGACAAAAAGGGGAAGCAAGCTGCCTTTGTGGTCAACCGCCAGGGACGCTTCAGCCTGCGCATCTGCGACCTGGAGACCCGAGATACGCGCGTGGTGCACCGAGGAGGCTTCCGCATACCCCAAAATGCCGACCGGAGTTTTCCTCTGCCCGCCTGGCATCCGAACGGACGGGTGCTCGCCTTCCTGACAGAGGAAAAAGGCTATCTGTGGCTGAACTTCTACGACCTGGAGAAGAAAAAGACCGAGCGCCGGGAATTCTTCGCCTTTGACAAGGTCCTGAGCATGACCTACAGCCCAGACGGAAAAAAACTGCTGATGTCCACTGTGAAGGACGGACGCTCTGACATCTCCCTCTACACCATTTTGAGCACCTCGGTGGAGGCCATCACAGACGACATCTATGACGATCTCGATCCGGTATTTGTGCAGGGCAGCAAGCGAATTCTCTTCCGCTCCAACCGAAGCAGCAATGAGCTTGATGCGGCAGACGAAAAAACGGCACCATCCACCTCGCCCTTCCACGATCTGTTCATCGCCAACCGCAAGCGGGGAGAAACCGACCCACTGCTCTGGCGGATCACCCAGACTCCAGATGTGGACGAGGATCAGCCGCAGGCCGTAGGCAACGCCCAAATGGTCTATGTGAGCGCTCAGAACGGATTTCGGAATACCTATCGCGTGGACATCGATTCCTCCATTGCCTTTGTAGACACCACCGTGCACTACCGCTACACCTTCAAAAGGTACCGGGTGAATGAAGCGCCCTACCACACCCTACTGCAAAAGGTCCATTCCCGAAGCGGCACCCGACTGAGCACCCATTTTGTGGACGGACGGGAACAGCTGCATCAGGACATATTGCCGTGGAACGGCAGGAGGGAAATGATCTCGGAAAGGGCGCCAGAAGCCGAAGTGGCGACCGATCTTCCCAAAGGACCCCGGCTCTTGCCCTTTGAGGTCCTGCCCGCCGAAGTGGCACAGTCCGGGGCGGTGGACATTGAGAACTACCAGTTCCATCCGAGCCTGACCGGCGGCGTCACCCGGAAGAGAAGAAAGCCCGAACTCGAGGAAGTGCCCAGCAACAACGTGATCCTGCCCTTCCCGGTGGCGCAGAACGCCGACAGCCTCGAGATCCCCGTGGCGCGCAACTACTTCACCAGCCTGTATCAGAACGAATTCACCACGCAGATCGACAACATCTTCGCCAACCCACAGTACCAGTTGTACATTGGCCAGCCCAGCCCGACCATTTTCAATCCGGGCTTCAATATGCTCTTCAAGGTGGGCGTACTGGACCTGTTCAACGACTACCGCATCACTGCCGGCGTACGGACAGACTTCCAGCCTGTGGCCGGACTTTCACTCAGCCCCAACTCCGAACTGTTCATCGGCCTCGAAGACGACCACAGGCGGCTGAATCAGAGCCTGGTGCTCTATCGGCAGAGCAAACTGGGAGACACTCAGGAAGACCTGGGCCTAGCCAATTCCTTCCTCTTTCGCACCCTCGTTCACGAGGCGCGATACACGGCGCGCTGGCCCTTCAACCCAGTCAGTTCGGTGGAGGCATCCATCGCCTACCGAAACGACCGTTTGGTGATCCTGAGCGTGGACGGTTTCAGTGCGATACAACCCAAAAATTCCGAAGACCGGGGCGTCCTCCGTGCGGCCTACATCTACGACGACAGCCGCAAGCTCGGGCTCAACCTCTACGATGGACTTCGCTTCAAGGTCTTTACCGAATACTACAGGAACCTGAGCATCTCCAATACCGGGCTGCATACGGCCGGCATCGACTTTCGCCATTACCTGCCGCTGCACCGCACCTTCATCTGGGCGAACCGATTGGCCTACGGCACCTCCTTCGGAAAGGAAAAGCTCGTGCACTTCATGGGCGGGGTGGACAACGAGTTCAGCCCCCAGTTCGATTACGAAACGCCTGTGGCCACAGATGAGAACTACATCTTCCAGACCGTGGTGACCAATATGCGCGGCTTCATCCAGAACATCCGGAACGGGAACAACTTCATGGTCATCAACTCAGAGCTGCGGTTCCCCGTATTCAAATACCTATTGAACCGTCCGATCCGCAACGATTTCATTGCCAACTTCCAAACCGTGGGATTCCTGGATGTGGGAACAGCGTGGAATGGCCCCAATCCCTGGTCGGAAGAGAATGCCCTGAACAACCTGATCATCTCAAAACCGCCATCCATCCGGGTTACGGTAGACCGGCAGAAGAACCCCATAGTCTACGGAACTCTGCAGGTGCAACTTATTCCAAAGCTCCTTTGGGAAAAGACGCTTTGCATCCTTCTCGGTCTGTTCCACACTGCGTCCATTGGTGAAATTCCAGCGGTACATCAAGCGGTGGATGTGGGTGTCCACAGGAAAAGCCGGATGACCAAATGCCTGACTCATGACCACAGAAGCTGTTTTGTGCCCCACAGCCGGCATGGCTTCCAAGGCTTCGAAGCTCTCTGGTACCTGTCCATCGTGCTGCTCCATGATGATCTGGGACAGACCCTGCAGTCCTTTGGACTTCATGGGCGTAAGCCCGCATGGCCGGATGATCTCTGCGATCTCCTCAACACTCAGCTCGGCCATGGCATCGGGTGTATCGGCCAGTGCAAAAAGGGAGGGCGTGATCTCATTCACGCGCTTGTCGGTGCACTGCGCAGACAGTACGACAGCCACCAGCAGCGTAAAGGGCGAATGATGATCCAGCGGAATGGGCACTTCCGGATAGAGGCGCTCCAGTTCACCGATCACAAAGGCTACTTTCTCCTTTTTATCCATTTCAATAAAAAAGGGGACGCACGGTCCCCTTGAATTTTATTTCTAAGTGACCCATCAGTGGGTCTCCTCTTCCCCATCCTTGATGGGCACGGTTTGAGGCACGTAGTCCTCATCCATTCCGGGCTTGCTGTAGTCGTAGGCCCAGCGATACACTTTGGGCAAAGCACCCGGCCAGTTGCCGTGCATGTGCTTTACAGGTGCCGTCCACTCCAGAGTGTTCGACTTCCAGGGGTTCTGATCAGATTTCTTGCCGCGGAACATGCTGTACACAAAGTTGAAGAAGAACAACAGCTGTGCGGCCGTACCGATGATGGCAAAGTAGCTGATCAGCACATTGATGTCGGCGAGATCGTCGAACATCGGGAAGGAGGTGTTGGTGTAATACCTTCTGGGCAGACCTGCCAGACCGAGGAAGTGCATGGGGAAGAACACACCGTAGGCGCTGATGAAGGTGAGCCAGAAGTGCCAGTATCCCAGCTTCTTGTTCATGCGCCGCCCCCACATCCGCGGGAACCAGTGGTAGATGCCCGCAAACATTCCGAAGATGGCCGAGAGGCCCATCACAATGTGGAAGTGCGCCACCACGAAGTAGGTGTCGTGTACGTTGATGTCCAAGGCGGAGTCACCGAGGATGATGCCCGTCAGACCACCGGTAATGAATGTACTGACCAAGGCAATGGAGAACAGCATGGCCGGAGTGAACCTCAGGTTGCCTTTCCACAGCGTTGTGATGTAGTTGAATGCCTTGACCGCAGATGGGATAGCGATCAGCAGCGTGGTGAAGGTGAAGACCGAACCGAGGAATGGGTTCATTCCCGTCACGAACATGTGGTGTCCCCAAACGATGAAGCTCAGGAAGGCGATCGCCAGGATGGAGGCGACCATCGCGCGGTAACCGAAGATCGGCTTGCGGGAGTTGGTCGCGATCACCTCTGAGGTGATGCCCAATGCGGGCAAGAGAATGATGTATACCTCCGGGTGTCCGAGGAACCAGAACAAGTGCTGGAAAAGCACCGGACTTCCTCCTGCGTGATCGAGTACCTGGCCGCCGATGAAAATATCGCTCAGATAGAAGCTTGTTCCCATGCTTCGGTCAAAGACCAGCAGCAAGGAAGCAGAGAGCAGAACGGGGAACGAAAGAACCCCGAGGATGGCGGTGACAAAGAACGCCCAGATGGTCAGTGGCAGACGCGTCATGGTCATTCCCTCTGTGCGCAGATTCAAAACAGTTACGATATAGTTCAGACCGCCGAGCAGTGCGCTCACAATGAACAGGGTCATGCTCACCAGCCAGAGCGTCATTCCCGTTCCCGATCCAGGGATCGCCTGAGGAAGAGCACTCAGAGGTGGATAGACCGTCCATCCTGCAGAAGCCGGACCGCTGGTCACAAAGAGCGAGATCACCATCACCAGACTGGAGGCGAAGAAGAACCAATAGGAC
>RFXV01000109.1 GCA_009921445.1 Flavobacteriia bacterium | reverse complement strand
TTACCCTTTGCGTGCTGGGCATCGATCCGCGCCTGCCCGCCTCCGAGCCTGGCTTGTGCGCGCAGCTCATTCAATCGCTCATTCCTTTTCATGCATGCTTTGCTTGGTCAAAGAGCGGACAAATTAAGCAGCATGTCCCGCATTTGAGCAACGTTTAGAGATATACGTTGACTTCGCGTTCCAGAGTGACCCCGAATTTTTTCTCGACATCCTTTTGAATGTCAGACGATAGGTCAAAGATTTCTTTTCCAGTCGCGCCACCGTAATTGACCAGTACCAATGCTTGTCGATCATGAACGCCATGTGTATCTCTTCGATGACCTTTCCAGCCCGCCTGTTCGATCATCCAGCCAGCTGCCCACTTGAAGCCGTCAGATGCGGGATAATGAGGGGCATTGGGGTATTTATTCAAAAGCGCCTGCGAACGTTCTGTGGAAAGGACAGGGTTCTTGAAAAAACTCCCGGCATTCCCAAGCTCACTCGGGTCGGGCAATTTGCTTTTCCGTATGTGTATCACAGCGCGGGCTACATCAGCAATACCGGGTTCCCTTACGCCTTCAGCTTGAAGTTGGTCTCTTATGGCTCCATAAGCTGTGTGCACAGGTGCGGACTTAGAAAGCTGAAAGCCGACCGCCGTGATCCAAAACCGGTCTTTCTGAGAGGACTTAAAAATAGAATCTCTGTAGCCAAAACCACATTCCTTCTTCTTTAGACGCCGCATTTCTTTTTGCTGCGTATCAAAGGCGTCCACATAAGTGATGACTTCCCTGACTTCCACACCGTAGGCCCCGATATTTTGTACCGGTGCCGTCCCAACCTGGCCAGGTATGAGCGAGAGATTCTCGATGCCGCCATACCCTCGATCGACACAGTATTGGGTGAAGTTGTGCCAGTTTTCTCCGGCGCCAACGTGCAAATGGACATCTTCTCCGTCTTCGCAGACCGTGATCCCTTTGATGCGCATGGCGATGACGGGTTCCTCTGGGTCTCGGGTGAAAAGAAAATTCGATCCGCCTCCGAGCAATAAGCATTTCTGCCTCTTCAAGGCCGCATGAACAGTGCTTATCTGTTCAGGTCTGTCCAATGCAAAATAATGTTCGGCATTGACGGCCAGGCCGAAACTGTTCAGCGCACTCAGATCCATGGGTTGAAAGAGATCGGCTTCAGCCATTCAATGCTTGATAGGCGGCCAAGCCATTGCGCAGGATCTCCACGGCTTGCCGCAATTTCTCTTCTTCAAGTACATAGGCCAGGCGAACCTCATTTTTTCCAAGACCGGATGTGCTGTAGAATCCTGCATTTGGAGCGAACATAAGCGTCTTGCCTTCCCACTGGAATTCGCTCAAGAGCCATTTCGCAAAGGTCTCCGTATCCTCAACCGGCAATTGTGCGACGCAGTAAAATGCCCCCTTGGGCATCGGGCACTGCACGCCTTCAATACTTTTCAGTCCGGCGACGAGGGTGTTGCGACGGTTCTGATATTCTTCCAGGACTTCTCTAAAATAGGATTCTGGTGTCTGGAGCGCGCCGAGGCTGGCCACCTGGGCAAGTGTAGGAGGGCTGAGCCGTGCCTGGCCGAATTTCAGTGCGGTGGAGATCACTGCCTTATTCCTGGAGACGATGCATCCGATACGAGCGCCGCACATGCTGTATCTCTTGGATACCGAATCGAGAACAATGGCGTGTTCCTCAAGGCCCTCAAGCTGCAGAATGCTTTTGTGCCTGTGGCCGTCGTAGGTGAATTCTCGATATACTTCATCTGAAAGGAGATAGAGGTCATGCTTTTGAACGATTTCCCGAAGCTTTTCTAGTTCAGCCTCAGAATACAAATAGCCCGTAGGATTTCCCGGATTGCAGATCATAATGGCGCGGGTGCGCTTGGTGATCTTTTTTTCGAATTCTTCGATGGGCGGGAGGGCAAAACCGTTTTCTATCGAGGAAGGGACCGGTACCACCTGAAGCCCAGACTGCACTGAAAATCCATTGTAATTCGCGTAGAATGGCTCCGGGATGATGAGTTCGTCTCCCTTATCAGTGATGCTGCCCAATGTGAATTGAATGGCCTCAGAGCCTCCGGTGGTGATCAGTACATCTTCTTCGGAAACAGGCATTCCATGGGACCTGTAGTATGCAGCAAATCCACTGCGCAGCTCTTGCATTCCCGCGCTGTGCGAGTAGGCAAGCACATCGGCATCAAATTGCTTTACAGCATTTCTCGCCGCTTCAGGAGTGGAAATATCGGGTTGTCCGATGTTCAGGTAGAGCACTTCGATGCCTTTAGCCGAGGCAGCTTCTGCGTAGGGCACCAGCTTTCGAATAGGGGATTCGGGCATCTCACGCCCTTTTCGGGAGATCTCAGGCATTGTTCAAATAAATAAACCCCGTGCTGGGACGGGGTTGTGGGTTCAATTTGAAGGGGATCAGCGAACTTGAATAGCGCTGCCTCCGTTCTTGTTCTTCACGGGAACAGTCTGTGGCTCCTTAGCCGGGGCCTTCACTGTGCCGCGAATGCGCAGAGTGACCTTCGGGGTTTTGGCATTCGACGTCACAGAAACGGTCTTGTTGATGCCGCCTACTCGCTGTGTATCGTACTTGACCTTAATGGATGCGGACTCTCCCGGTGCGATCGGCTGCTTGGGCCATGAGGGAACGGTACAGCCGCAGCTGCCCTTACAGTTCGAAATGATCAGTGGCTCTTTTCCCGTGTTCGTGAAAACGAACTCTCTGTTGCCATCGGCGCCTTTTTCGATCTTTCCGTAATCGATGGTCATCTTCTCGAAGGTGATCTCCGGAGCATTTTCATTGACCTCCTGAGCGTAACCAACGAAAGAGAAAACGGATAAAGAGGCGATGAGCAGTGACTTTTTCATGTCCATGTTTTTTGGTCTAACAAATGTATTCAGTTGCAGTTGTGCAAACAAACAACAGTCATACCATTATCCACTTTCCTGCTAAATAGTTTGGGCAATAAGGAATAAAATGCTTCGGTGTCGCTTATTCGGCTGGGTATACATGGTCTTTTCATGAAGCAGCGACTTACTTTTGCCCGAGCGTCACCAAAAGATTTCCATGCAAGTCGATTCCCGTTATCAACCCAGAAATATTGAGTCCAGGTGGTACCAGTTCTGGCTCGACCAGGGATTGTTCCGTTCCACTCCGGACAAGGAAAAGCAGGCGTACACCATTGTTATTCCCCCTCCAAATGTGACCGGTGTGCTGCACATGGGACACATGCTGAACAATACCCTACAGGATGTCCTGATACGCAGGGCGCGCATGCAGGGCAAAGAAGCCTGTTGGGTTCCGGGCACCGATCATGCGTCCATCGCCACAGAGGCCAAGGTGGTGCAAAAGCTGAAAGAGGAGGGAACAAGCAAAGAGGAGCTTGGTCGCGAGGCTTTTTTGGAAAAGGCCTGGGAATGGAAAGAGCAGTATGGAGGCATCATTCTCGAACAACTCAAGAAACTCGGTGCGAGTTGCGATTGGGAACGCACCCGTTTCACCATGGAGCCAGAGCTGTCTGCTGCTGTCGAGGACGTCTTCATTGACCTCTACGACAAGGGTTTGATTTACAGGGGAGTTCGAATGGTGAATTGGGATCCAAAAGGACGGACCGCTTTATCGGACGATGAGGTCATACACAAGGAGGTAGACTCCAAGCTCTACTACATCAATTACCCTATCGAGGGCACAGAAGATCATATTGCCATTGCCACGGTGCGGCCCGAGACGATCATGGCCGATGCCGCTATTTGTGTCCATCCGGAAGATGAACGCTACCGCCACCTCATAGGAAAGAACGCTGTCATTCCCCTGATCGATCGCAGCATACCGATACTGTCCGATGAATATGTCGATCCAGAATTCGGAACAGGTTGTCTGAAGGTGACCCCGGCGCATGACCTGAACGATTATGAGATCGGACTGAGGCATTCTTTGCCGGTCATCGATCTGCTGGATGACTCGGGAAGGCTCAATGAGAAAGCCGTCATTCATGTCGGATCGGATCGTTTCGTTGCCCGAAAAGCCATCGGTAAGGAACTTGAGGAAACCGGGTATCTCCTTCGCACGGAGGACTACCGAACCAAAGTGGGCTGCAGTGAACGGACTGATGCCGTCGTGGAACCTCGCCTGAGTACACAGTGGTTTCTCAAAATGGAAGACCTCGCCCAACCAGCCTTGGAAAACGTGATGAACGATCGGGTTCGTCTTCATCCATCCAAATTCAAGAACATGTACCGCAATTGGATGGAAAATGTCCGGGACTGGTGCATTTCCAGGCAGCTTTGGTGGGGACACAGGATCCCGGCCTGGTACGATGAAAATGGACGCATTGTCGCGGCCCGAAATGAACAAGAGGCAAGGAAAAAATTCAAGGATACATTCGGAGAAGATCCCAAGCAGCTGCGACAAGATGAGGATGTTCTCGATACATGGTTCAGTTCCTGGCTTTGGCCCATCAGTGTCTTCGATCCCAAGGTGTTCAGAAGCGGCCAGCCCAATGAGGAGTTGAGCTATTACTTTCCGACATCCGATCTGGTGACCGCTCCGGAGATCCTGTTCTTCTGGGTGGCGCGAATGATCATGGCAGGCTACGAATGGATGGATGATCTTCCTTTCAAAAATGTTTATCTGACCGGGATCGTTCGGGACAAAAAGGGCCGCAAGATGTCCAAGTCACTGGGAAATTCGCCGGATCCCTTGGAATTGATCGATCGTTTTGGGGCAGATGCGGTCCGTACGGGAATGCTCTTCAGCTCGCCAGCGGGTAACGATCTGCTTTACGACGAGCAGTTGGTGGAGCAGGGTCGCAACTTTGCCAATAAGATCTGGAATGCCTTTCGTCTGGTCGATGGCTGGAAGGAAGATGAGCAGGCCTCCACAGGGAAAGTGGAGCAGGAAGCCAATGAATGGTTTTCCAACCGTCTGGCAGCGGCAAAAGAAGAGTTGGAACAGGCGTATGCATCTTTCCGGATCGCAGATGCACTGATGATCCTGTACCGCTTGATCTGGGATGATTTCTGCAGCTGGTATCTGGAAGCCATGAAACCGAAATCCGGAGCAATGGATCCAAGCTCCTTGAACGCTGTGCGAGGGCATTTCGATGAGCTTCTGAAGCTGTTGCATCCGTTCATGCCCTTCCTTACCGAAGAATTATGGCATGCCTTGTCGGTTGAAGAGCGAGTTGATAAAAGCATTTGCCGTTCGGAATACCCAGAGGGTACCAGTTGGGCACACGCTTCATTGGAAAAGTTCATGGTGACCGAGGAGTTGATCACGGCCATACGGGCACAGCGCAGTCAACGGGGCATTTCTCCAAAAGAGCCGCTGGATCTGGTCTTCAAAGGCGAAGGGCAATTTTATGAGCATATGCTCGTCAAGTTGGCCAATATCAAAAGTTTGAAGGAGGGAGGGAAGACCAGCAGTGGGCAGGTGGGGATCCGCGTGAAGCAATTGGAATTTCACTTGGATCTTGGAGCCTTTTCCGACAGCGGAGAGGACCGTGAAAAATTGATCAAAGAGCGCGACTATTTGATGGGTTTCCTGAGGTCAGTGGAGGCCAAGCTCAGCAACAAACGATTCGTTGAGGGCGCACCTGCGGATGTGGTCGAACGAGAGCGCATGAAACAGAAGGATGCCCAGGCGAAGATCGATGCGATCGGTCGTGAGCTGAATGAGTAAAGGGAATCAGTTCTCGATCTCCAACTTGGAATCGGTCTCTTCCGCTTCGCTTGGCTCTTCTCCAGCGATCAGTCCCTGTTGCATTTTCTCGAGAAATACAAGTCCAAAAAGGGTGATGATCGAGCTTGGAAATTGTTGTAAGGTGGAGTTTCCGTAATTAGAAAGCAGTAACCCTGAGAATCCGCAAACAATGGCTGCACCAAAAGAAAAGAGTTTTTCATCCTTTGTTTTCAAAAGGAATCGAACTCCTCGAAAAAGTAAAAGAAGATGAATGAAAAGAAAAATAAAT
>RFXV01000108.1 GCA_009921445.1 Flavobacteriia bacterium | reverse complement strand
ACACTCAAAAAAAAATAAATGATGAAGAAATACAGCATTCTTTTGGTCATCGTCCTCATGTCTGGATGGGCAAAACTTCAGGCACAGACCGCCGACGATATCCTCAACAACTATTTTGAAAATACAGGCGGAGTCGATGCCTGGCGGGCCGTTGAAGGAATGCGTATGAAAGCCAAGGTCAATCAGGGCGGCATGGAGATCCCATTGGAGATCGTTCGCATGAAGGACGGAAGGCAGATGACATCGATCACCTTTCAGGGGCTGGAACTCAAGCAAGGTGTTTTTGATGGAGAGGTCTTGTGGGGAACGAATATGATGACTCAAAAGGCAGAGAAAAGCGATGCCGAGGCCACGGAGATGATGAAAAAAGAGATGAACGATTTTCCGGACCCATTCCTTGATTACCAAGACAAAGGCTACACGGTTGAGCTGATGGGCAAGGAGGATTTCAATGGTACGGAGACCTTCAAGATCAAATTGGTGAAGGAGCCGATCACTGTGGATGGTGAGGAAGTTCAGGATGTCTCCTATTACTTCTTTGAAACCGAGAACTTCGTGCCGATCGCCATTCATTCAGAGATCAAGCAGGGACAAGCCAAAGGCATGATGTCCGAGATCACCTTCAGTGATTACCAGGAGGTAGAAGGGCTGTATATGCCCTTCACCATGTCTCAGGGAGTCAAAGGACAAGGCGGTCAGCCGGTGACCATGGATTCCATTGAACTGAACCCGGAGGTGAGTGACAGTGATTTTGCCTTCCCCGCTGAGGAATAATTCCAAACACATCAATGACTGCATGCGGCAATGGAACCAGGGCAGCCTTCCCGGTTCCGTGATGCTACGCGCCTACCAAATCCAACCAAACCAGAATCCCTTATCCCTACTGATATGAGAAATCACACATCCATCCTGGCATTGTGCTTCGCGCTGAGCGGATGGCTTTCTGCACAGGAAACGTCCATCGATCTGTCTGCTTATCTGGGCGATATGAGTGCCCGCCAGATCGGACCAGCGCTGATGAGTGGCCGCGTCATCGACCTTGAGGCACATCCGACCAACCCGCGCATCTTCTATGTGGGAAGTGCAGGTGGGGGCGTATGGAAAACCCAAGATGGCGGCATCTCATTCAATCCCATTTTTGATGACCACTGCCAGAGCATTGGGGCCATTGAAGTGGACCCAAGCGACCCAGACAACACGATCTATGTGGGCACGGGCGAGATCTGGACCAGAAACAGCGTTTCCATAGGAGACGGTCTGTACAAGTCAGTAGATGGCGGCAGCAACTGGAACAAGTTGGGCTTTGAAGATTCAGAGCGGATTGCCGGGATCATCGTTAATCCGAACAACCCGCAGGAAGTGTATGTGGGCGTGCTTGGAGCTTTGTGGAGCGATTCCGAAGAACGGGGCGTCTACAAGTCCACGGACGGAGGTGCCAGTTTCACCAAGATCCTATACGTCGATCAAACAACAGGTTGCGCCGATCTCGCCATGGATCCGAGCGATCCCAATGTGCTCTATGCCTCGATGTGGGAATTTCGACGCACGGCCTGGTCATTCAATTCGGGAGGCGAAAAGAGTGCACTGTACAAATCCACAGACGGGGGAAACAGCTGGTCGAAGATCCACAATGGGTTTCCGGAGGGCAAGTTGGGCCGCTTGGGAATTGCTGTTGCACCCTCGAATCCAGACGTGCTCTACACGGTCATAGAAGCCGAGGAAGACGAAAAGAAGGGACTGTACCGAAGCGACGATGCGGGTGGGTCGTGGACCCAGCTGAACAATGATTTTGGCATCACCGTGCGCCCGTTCTATTTCTCTAGGATCAATGTGGACCCAAGAGATGAGAATGTGGTCGTCAAGGCCGGTCTCTCGGGATCCATCTCACGGGACGGAGGAAAGACCTTCAAAAGCCTGGGGAGTATGCACGCCGATATTCATGATGTGATCTTTGACATAGAAGATTCGGACCGGATGTATTCCGGAACCGATGGAGGAGTGTACCGCAGCTACAATGGCGGAACCACTTTTGAAATGGTCAAGGACTTGCCTTTGTCGCAATTCTACCACATCAGCTTGGACAATGCGGAGCCCTACAACATCTACGGCGGACTTCAGGACAATGGCTCCTGGCGCGGTCCATCCCGTTCGGGCGGTGGCATCACCGCAGCAGACTGGATATCCATTGGATACGGCGATGGATTTCGCGTTTTGAAGCATCCCACCAAGAACATCACCTATTCCGAGATGCAAGGCGCCGAGAATGTTTGGCGCTACGACGGCGACAAGAAAGTGGTCAAGACCGTTCAACCATTGGCCAAGGACGGAGACCCCAAATTGCGTTTCAACTGGAACGCCCCGATGGCCATCAGTTCCCACGAGCCCGATCGCTTTTATATGGGCAGCCAATTTCTGCACAGATCCAGCGACATGGGCAATACCTGGGAGATCATCTCGCCGGATCTGACCACCAATGACAAGTCCAAGCAGAACCAGGAAAATTCGGGCGGATTGTCCAAGGACAATTCAGGCGCGGAGAACCACACCACCATTTTTACCATCACCGAATCGCCTTTGGATCAGAACGTCATCTGGGTGGGTACGGATGATGGAAATGTCCAGTTAAGCCAGGACGGAGGTGCTTCATGGAAGAATACCACGCCCAATATTGAGGGACTTCCCGAAAACACCTGGGTGTATCACATCGAAGCCAGCGTGCATGGTGTGGGGACGGCCTACGCGGTTTTTAATGCCTACACCCGTGGCGATAAAAAGCCTTATGCCTACAAGACCACGGATTTCGGGCAGACATGGACCAGCATCATCAGCGATGACGTGCCCATTTTCGCTCGGAGCATTCAGGAAGATCTGGTGAATGAGGACCTCCTTTTCCTGGGAACGGAGTTCGGTCTTTATGTTTCCTTGGACGGTGGACGCGGCTGGAGTCGTTACGATAAGAATGTTCCACCCGTGGCCATCCATCACCTGGAGATGGACCCCAAAACCAATGACCTTGTGCTCGGCACGCATGGTAGGGGCATCATCATCATTGATGATGTGTCCCCACTTCGGGAGATCAATCAGGAAGTATTGGGTCAGAAGCTCCATTTTTTTGAAAGCAAGCCCTTTGTCATGAAGGAGAGCAGTGGTGGTTTTGGATCGAGTTCCGGCTACCAGACCGAATGGTACGGTGGAAATCCCAGCACCAGCGCACAGATCAAATACATCTTGCCCAAGCGCCACACCTTCGGCAAGATGAGCATGGAGATCCAGGACATGGATGGGAATAAGGTGACGACCATTGGTCCGGGTAAGGACAAAGGGATCAATACGGTCAGCTGGAACTACACCATGAAGAATCCAAAGGTGGCCAAGGGAAAGACTTTCAGCTTCAGTGGGTTCACAGCTCCGCAGGTGCCTGCAGGTCGCTACAAGGCGGTCATCACCAAAGGAAAAGACCGCTTCGAGCACGAATTCACCGTCGAGAATGACCCGAAGATCGGCCTGACCGAAGAGCAGTATGAGCTAAAGCACAGCACGACGATGAAGGTCTACGACATGACCGAAGAACTGGCCTATCTCGTATATCGTCTTGATGCCTATTGTAAGGGAATGGGAAGTTCACAGAAGCGACTTCTGAAGAAATTAAAGGCCCTGAAAGAAACCCTGGTCATTACCTCAGGCGACAATTATGTGGGATCTGCTGAACCACAACTTCGCGAAAAGATCGCCGATCTCTACGCCAAGCTGGCCAGCAGCTACGACGTTCCCTCGCAGGCGGAGATGGACAATCTGGCGGCTTTGGAGAAGCGCTTCGAACGGGCCAAGACAGATTTTGAAAAGCTCGAAGGCAAGATCAAGAGTTCTTCTGTGGAACTCAAGAGTTTCGAAGATTTCCTGGACTCCTGATACCAGGGAATAAAAAAAGCTGAGGTGCGCGAGGCATCTCAGCTTATGTTCAGAGCCTTTTGGCAAAAGGCTGCGGTCAGTCTTTGATGAAACGCAGGGACTTTTGCCCGGAGGAGCTGGTCAAGCGGATCAGATAAGCGCCTTGAGCCAGATGGGAGACGTCCACCTTGGTTTCGCCCAAAAGGCCTGTTTCTGACTGAAGATGTCGCCCATTCAAATCATAAATATCCAGTGCATACCGCTCAAGAGGACCATCGATGTACAGGTTTTCCAAGGCTGGCGATGGGTAGGCGGTAAAGGTCAGGTCCAGAAGTGCAGGCGATCTTGCGCTCATGGCATTGGTGCCCGTATTTCCTGTGATCTCCCACTCTAGGATGGGACCGCCCCACCAAAGGGTGTCCACATTCAAACAGGCCATGCCCAGAGAGTCGTTGTAGATCACTGCCGAAACCAACATGGAATCCGTTGGCGGGACATTGTGGTTGAAAGCCATTGTACCCGTTGTTGAAACTGTGCCTCGGGTGGTGTCCAGGTGGATAATGTTCCCCATGAAATCGGTGATCTCCCATTCGATCACATTGGGTTCCCTTGGCCACAGCAGGTACATACCTGCATGGTACAACTGTACATAATTGGGTCCGGAGGAAGCAACCGACATGCCCACCCAAGAGCAGTCGATCTGCTGCCCAAATGTTGGAATGTTCAGGGAAGCGATGAGCAGAAGCGAGAGAAAATGTTTCATTGACTTTATGAATTGATGAGACTCAAACCTAGTCTATTTGCTGCTTTCGGACGACACGCCTGTGGATGAAAGTGGGCTAAGAGCCGAACAGATGGGCTTTGTTTCTTTAAAAATCTACTTTGGGCCGAGGGAAATTCAGCCTTCTGGAGCAATGGCCTTTATGTTGTTCGATCTCGACTGGTCGTCATCCAGTATTTGTTCGTCCACTGTGGCAAAGTCGATGGCAGCCAGATCGATCTTTCGTATCTGCCGATTCCACATGGTGTGGTAATAGAACACTCGGTTTTGTAGGTCTGAAGAGGTGGTGACTTGTGTAGCGCTGGATATGTCTTTAGGAATGTGCTCGGCGGGGATCTGCGCGCCGAGAGGGATATTGAAATTGTCCAGGATCCTGAAGGATTCGAGTACGGCTTCCAAGCTGTTCTCCAACGGGCGACAGGAGGCGGTGAAGGCGGCAGCGCGTGTGAATCGGGAGGGCGGCGTGAAATCGCCAGGCAGACCCAGCAGTCCCGAGCCACCTCCAAGTGGTTTCAGCTCATAGCCTGAGAAATTCTGAGGCGCGTTGGGCAAATTGCTCAGGCGCAGATAATTCCGCTGATTGGTGACGTGCCAATCATAGGTGGGGGAGTTGGTGATCACACCCAGATAGGGATCATATACCTTGATCTCTCCGCTGTTCACGATCTCAATGATCTTGCTCGCTCCGCTCGGATCGGCCACCTTGAAATGGAAAGGCAGGTCAGCTCCTCCAAAATCTTCATTTTTCACCTCCACGACTTTCACAGAATGCAATTCGGTAACGATTTCGTCCACTGTTTTGAATGAGGACAGCATCCACTGCATCAGGTCGCCGACGCTCATGGAGTTCTCTGCATTGGCAGGATCGTATGTGGCATATTCAGCAAATCCAGGCAAATAGTAAACACCCACATAGAGCCCCTCCTCATTCAGTCCGTCCGGACCGTAGCTCTGTCCATAGGCAGTGAGGGTAACAAAGCCATACGTCCCCGTCCATACTTTGCCGTTCTGGCCTTCTGGGGTCAGTGCCTTAAAGCGCTTATTTCTGGGCACCACAAGCACCTTGTTGTGCTGCGCATCACTCAGTGCCCATTCAACGGTACGGGCAACGACGACCGAGCCGTCCTTGGCCTTGAGCGTAATGCCGGTGCATGCCCAAGACATTTCCGCGCACAAAACAGTGATCAGTAGGGTGAGTAGGTAGCGCATTTTTGAGATTTTATTCCTTCAAAAAGGGAATATTCATGGGATGATCCCCTGATAAGCTGATCACATAAAAACCCTTCGGCAGCTGCGAAACATCCATTGAGAATTCGTCGGCTTCGACCTTG